>CAMNYG010000022.1 GCA_946570335.1 uncultured Dietzia sp.
GTGGCCGACAACACACCGTGAGACTCGCGTGGATGGTTCATCGCGATCCTGCGCTCAACGTTGCCAGGAAGGCCGCCGTCGAGGTGACCGCCGCGCCGACGCACCTCATCGTGGACTGCCCGATCCGTCCGAAATGGGCCCGGACCCGCATCGCGCGCAGGGTTCCGCAAGCGCGATACGGGTCCGGTCGTACAGGTGGCCGGGGGTCTCGGCCCCCGTCGGTCAGTTCTCGGCTACCGCCGAGGTGATAACCGTCGGGACGATCATCGGCTTACGACGCCACTTCTCCGACACCCATCGGCCGACGGTGCGACGCACCGCCTGTGCGAAGCGGTACGGATCCGTCTCACCCTCGCCGGCGAGGTCCCAGAGAGCGTTCTCGACCAGCTCGACGACCGGAGCCAGGGCATCCGGCTCGTCTGTGAAGCCCTTTCCGATGATCTGTGGCTTGCTCACGGGGCGGCCCGTGCGGGGATCGACCACCACGGTGGCCACGATGAAGCCGTCCTCGGCCAGAGCCGTACGGTCCGCGAGGACCGTGTCGCCCACATCGCCGGTGGACAGCCCGTCGACGTACAGGTTGCCGACCGGAACCTGTCCCACCACGGCGGCCTTGCCGTCGACGAGGTCCACCACGACCCCGTTCTGCGCGAGAACCACGTTCTCCTCGGGAACACCAGTGGCGACCGCCAGAGCCTTGTTGGCCCGCAGGTGACGCCACTCGCCGTGGACGGGCATGGCGTTCTTCGGCCGCACCGAGTTGTAGATGAACAGCAGCTCCCCGGAGTACCCGTGACCCGAGACGTGAATGTTCGCCTCGCTACCGGTGATGACCTCCACACCCATCTGAGACAGGCTGTTCATCACACCGAACACGGCCTCCTCGTTGCCCGGGACGAGCGACGAGGAGAACAGCACCGTGTCGCCCTCCCCGAGGTTGACCTGCCGGTGCTCCCGGCGGGCCATCCGCGACAGGCCGGCCATCGACTCGCCCTGCGTTCCGGTGGTCACCACGACCAGCTTCTCCGGGGGAAGCTTCCCCGCGGCGTCCATGTCCACGATGACACGGGACGGATCGGTGAGCAGACCCATCTCAAGGGCGATCTCCATGTTGCGCAGCATCGAGCGACCGTTGAGCGCGACCTTGCGACCGGCCACCGCGGCGGCGTCGATGACCGACTGCACTCGATAGACGTTCGACGCGAAGCACGCCACCACGACGAGCTTGCGGGCATCGCCGATGAGCCGCTCGAGGGCCGGGCGGACCCCCGCCTCGGACGGGCTGATCCCCGGGGTCGTGGCGTTGGTGGAGTCCACGAGCAGAAGATCGATGCCCTCGTCGCCGAAGCGCGACATCTTGGGAAGGTCGGTGGGACGCTTGTCCGTCGGCAGCTGGTCGAGCTTGATGTCTCCGGTCATCATGACCGAGTTGCCACCAGCATTGATCACGACTCCGAGACACTCCGGGATCGAGTGGTTGACGTCGAAGTAGCGCACCTCGAACGCACCGAACTTGGAGATGCTGGACTCGTCGACCTCGTGGAACACCGGCTTGATGCGGTGCTCACGGCACTTGGCCGCGACGAGTGCGAGCGTGAACTTCGAGCCGACGACGGGGATGTCGGGGCGGAGCTTGAGGAGGAACGGGATCGCCCCGATGTGGTCCTCGTGTCCGTGTGTCAGGACGAGCGCCTCGACCTGGTCGAGGCGGTCCTCGATGTGGTCGAAATCCGGGAGGATCAGATCCACGCCGGGCTCGGTGGAGCTGGGGAACAGCACGCCGCAGTCGACGATGAGCAGCTTCGAGTTGTACTCGAAGACCGTCATGTTACGGCCGATCTCCGAGATTCCGCCGAGCGCCACCACGCGCATCGCGCCTTTGCGCGCCTTGGGCGGGCTCGGGAGCCGGACCGTCATGTCCGCACCCTGCATGGTCTTGACGCCGCCGAAGTCGGCGGTCGACGTGTCACCACGACCGCGTCCCCGGCCACGGCCGCCACGGCTGCGTCCGCCGCCCTGGCCACCACCGTTGCCCTGGGCACCGGAACGCTGACCGCCACCGTGACGGCCGCCGTTGTGCTCGCCACCACCGTTCTGGCTGCCGGAGCCCTGCTCGTTCTTCGCGGACGATTCTCGGTTGCCGGTGGAGGACCCCCGACGCCCCCGCTGCCCCTTCTCCTGCTGCGGCTTCTCCTCTGCCGTCCCACGCTGCTGCGGGGACTGGTCCTCCTGAACCTTCTCCGGCCGTGTCTTGTCCTGCGAGGTCGACGGGCGCCCCTGCTTCGAGGCTCCGGCGTCTTGGGTGGGTTCGGTGAACTGTACGGCCGTCACCGGCGCCGGCGCCCCGGTGGGACGACCTGCGGCACGACGGGTACGGCCGCGACCGCGGCCTGTGGACGAACTGTCTGTCATGTGATGACTCCTGCTCTGTGGAGCAGCATCGCCAAGGCGTCACGCTGCTCATCGGTGGGTGGTAACTGCGGGAGTCGAGGCACTCCGGCCGGGATCCCGAGAAGTTCTAGTGCTGCTTTGGACATCGACACGCCGCCGAGCGCCCGCTGGGCGTCGAAGAGCGGAAGGAGTCCGAGATTGATCCGGCGGGCCGTCTCGACGTCGCCGGAGAGGAATGTCCGGCGGAGTTCGGCCAGCCGCGCAGCCGCGACGTGACCGACCACGCTGACGAAGCCCGAGGCGCCGACGGCCAACCACGGGAGATTGAGTTGGTCATCCCCCGAGTAGTAGACGAGGTCGCAGTGCGACATGACCGTCACCGCGTCGTGGAAGTCGCCTTTCGCGTCCTTGACCGCCACGATGTTCGGATGTGACGACAACCCGATCAGGGTGTCGGCGTGAATGGGAACCACCGAACGGGGCGGGATGTCGTAGAGCATCACCGGCCGATCAGTGGCATCGGCGACCGTTCGGAAGTGGACGTCCAGGCCGGCCTGGGTCGGCTTGGAGTAGTAGGGAGTCACCACGAGCAGTCCGTGCGCACCCGCTGCTGCGGCCTGTCTTGCCGCGTGGACGGAGTGCGCGGTGTCGTAGGTGCCGACTCCCGCGACGATCGTCGCCCGATCCCCTACCTCGGCCAGAACGGTCTCGAGAACCGCGATCTTCTCCGCGTCGGTGGTGGTGGGCGACTCCCCCGTGGTGCCGGAGACGACGAGACCGTCGCACCCCGAGTCCACGAGATGTCTGGCGACACCGGCAACCGCCCGCAGATCGACGTGACCGTCGCTCCCGAAGGGGGTGACCATTGCCGTGACGATCGTGCCGAAAGGCGCCGGGCGCCCGGTTTCGGCGGGGGTGGGGCCGGTAGCGACCCTCTCGGGGCCCCCTGTGGTCACGTGTGTCATGGTCTCTCAGAGTACCCGCACTAACACACGGATCCCGATTCCGGCCCTGACTTCGGGGGATGGACCCAGTGGTGGTCCCAGCTCATCCTTCGTGGACATATGGACTGACCGCGATCTCCGAGCCGTCATCGAGGACGGCGATCTCGAAATCCGAGAACACCGCCGGCGCCGCGTCCCTGAGCTGACGCAGGATCTCGATGGCCAGGCCGCGGATCTCCGTGTCGGCGTGCTCCGTGGCCCGCATCCCGATGAAATGTCGCCACGAGCGGTAGTTGCCGGTCACGACGATCCGGGTCTCGGTCGCGTTGGGGAGAACGGACCTCGCAGCCTGCCGGGCCTGCTTGTGCCGCAGCATCGGGTTGGGAACGTCCGCGAACCGCTCCTCCAGCTTGGACAACAGCTCCGCGTATGCCTCCCGAGAGGCATCAGTTGCGCGCCGGAAGATCTCGACCAGTTCCGGGTCGTCGGCGATCGCGGGGGGCGGGACCACCTTCGAGTCGTGCTCGGGCACGAACCTCTGCGACAGCTGGCTATAGGAGAAATGCCGGTGTCGGATCAGCTCATGGGTGCACGAGCGGGAGATTCCGGTGATGTAGAAGGTCACGTTGGCGTGCTCGAAAACCGACAGGTGCCCCACCTCGAGGATGTGCCGCAGATAGCCGGCGTTCGTCGCGGTACGGGGGTTCGGCTTGTCCCAGCTCTGATAGCAGGCACGGCCGGCGAACTCGGCGAGCGCCGAACCACCCTCGGAATCGGTCTGCCACCCGACATCGTCGGGTGGGGTGAACTGGGTGTGCGCGACCATGCGGACCTGCCGGTGGACGAGCTCGGACATGGTGGTGCTCCTTATGCAGACGGGCGGTTCTCGGCGCTCAGTAGAGAAGATGCGCGCCGACGGTGGCGGCGACCTCGGACACCGCGTCGAGCTGATCACGCCCGGGTTCGCCGGTGAGCTCGGTGGCCGGAGCCACCGCGTTCAACCCCCACCCGGTGGCGATCTTCTCGACGGAGCTGACCGCACCCGACGTGTCGTTGTCTCCGTGCACACACAGGGCATACGGACGACCCGACACCGCGCCTTCGCAGGTGTAATAGGTGCGGTCGAAGAAGTGCTTGAGCGCACCGGACATGTAACCGAAATTCGCCGGGGTGAGCAGGACGAGTCCGTCGGCACGCAGCACGTGGTCGTCGGTCGTGGCCAGCGCCGGGACCGACTCCACATCGATGTCCTCCAGCTCGGGGTGTGCGAGCCCGGTCTCGATGGCCTCGAGGATCCGGCGCAGCCGGGGCGACGGTGCGTGATGGACGACCAGAACCGTGCTCATGGTCGACTCGCCTGCCCGGAGCGCTCGGATTCGCGCAGGGTCATGGCCACCCGCATCACCTCGCGGGCCCGGGTGCGGTCTCCGGCGTGGTCATAGGCCCGCGCGAGCCTGTAGTTGGTACGCCAGTCGTCGGGCGAGGCCTGATACTCGGCGCTGACCCGATCGAACAGTGCGTCGGCGGCCTCGTGTTCCAGGCGCCCGGACGGCCGGTGGTCAAGACCCGATACGTCCAGTTCGATCCCCTCGGCCGCCGCGGCCGCCGAGATCCGCTGCAAATCGAATCCGTTACGCAGGATCGCCCACGTGGCCCAGATCCCGACGGCGGTGAGCAGGATGATCCCCACCCCCAGGCCCTGGATCGCGATGAACTCCGAGGCGGTGATCATGGACCACCCGAGGTAGATCAGGTACGCGAACGCGACCAGCAGTCCCAGTCCGGTGAGGACCATGACCAGTGGTTTGACGACTCTGTCCATGACGATCCACCTAGAGATCCATGAAGGAATCGAGGCCGACGGTCAGCCCGGGGGCATCGGCGATCTTCCGGACCCCCAGCAGCACACCGGGGGCGAACGAGCTCCGGTCCAGCGAGTCGTGGCGGATGGTCAGCGTCTCGCCCTGTGTCCCCAGGAGGACCTCCTGGTGAGCGACGAGTCCGGTCACGCGGACGGAGTGCACCCGCACACCGTCGACGTCGGCACCACGCGCCCCCTCGAGTGCTGTGGAGGTGGCGTCGGGCGACGGCCCCATTCCGGCAGCAGCACGAGCGGCGCCCATCATGGTGGCGGTCCGGTGAGCGGTGCCGGACGGCGCGTCGGCCTTGTTCGGATGATGAAGCTCGACGATCTCGGCCGACGGGAAGAACCTGGCGGCCTGTACGGCGAACCGCATCATGAGGATCGCGCCGATCGCGAAGTTGGGGGCGACCAACACCCCGACACCCGGGTTGTCGGCCAGCTGGCCACGAACGATCTCGAGTCGCTCGTCGGTGAAGCCGGTGGTTCCCACGACCGCGTGGATGCCGTTGGTGATGCAGTACTCGAGGTTGTCCATCACCACGTCGGGATGGGTGAAGTCAACGACCACCTCGGCACCGGAATCCACCAGCAGCCGGAGTTCGTCATCCTGGTCGACCTCCGCGACGAGTTCCATGTCGTCCGCGTCACGGACGGCGTCGCAGATCGCCGTGCCCACCTTGCCGCGTGCGCCGAGCACTCCGACCTTCGTCACCGTCATCGTCTCCTTCATCGCCGGTCCTTACCGGTCAAGCCTATCCGCCCACGCGGGCGATCAGCCCAGCCGCGCCGCTGTGGGGCATCCCGGGACCGACCGCCGCCAGGCACCAGGGGGCCGACTCCTGTTGCCAGTACGCCGCCACGTCCTGGTGGGTCACCCGACGCAACCTGGCGACCGAATCCCCGACCGGGATGACCATGTCCCGGTCCAGGAGGTGCCGACCGATACGGGTCATCCGGGACAGCGGATCGTCGAGGCCGAGTCGGATGGAGCCGGTGAGATGTCCGAGCGCGCGCTGGACCTCCGCGGCGTCCGGTGGTGTCGACGACATCCCTTCAACCACCCCGGCGATCTCGGCGCACAGTTCATCGACGCGGGTGGTGGGACACCCGGCCACCACCGACATCAGACCCGTGTGCCGGAACTGATCCATCGAGGCGTACACGGAGTACGCCAGACCGAGCTCCTCCCTGATGCGCTGGAACAGTCGGGAGCTCAACCCGCCGCCCAGGACGGCGGTCGCCACCTGGGCGGCGGCACGGTCCCGGTGATCGCGCGCCGGGGTACGCCGGCTCAGCGACAGCATCACCTGTTCGCAGTCCTCGTCCCGGCCCACCACAACCGGTGATCGCGCCCACCGCCCCGCCTTCGGTTCGTGTTCGCCGCCGGAGGAGACCACCGCGGCCGGCAGCGGCCCCCGGGCGATCCATCGGACGAGAGCGTCATGATCGATCCGGCCGGCGGCGGCGACCACCACGTCGCCGGCGCGGAGGATTCGTCGATGGAATGCGCTGAGGGTGGCGGCATCGAGCGCCTCGACCGATTCTTCGGTTCCGATCACCGGCCGTGCCAGCGGATCATCACCGAGCGCCGCGGTGGTGGCCAGCTCGCACGCGAGTTCCTCCGGGTCATCGGCACGTCCGGCGAGTTCGTCGAGAACCACGTCGCGTTCGACGTCGACGTCCTCGGGGTGACAGACGCCGTTGGCGACCACGTCGGTGAGAACGGCGACCGCGTCGGCCAGCCCGTCGGCGGGGACGTGCACGTGATAGCAGGTGTGCTCGCGTCCGGTGAAGGCGTTGAGATCACCGCCGAGTAGGTCGATCCGCTCGGAGAGTTCCCGCCCCGATGCCGTCGAGGTCCTCTTGAACAAGACGTGCTCGAGGAAATGGGCGGCCCCGTGCTCGTCGGGCCCCTCAACCCCCGACCCGGCACCGACCCAGATCCCGACGGCCGCGCTGTGACACCACGGCAGTTGCTCGGTCACCACCCGGACCCCCGGGATCGACCGATCCACCCGAATCGTGGTCTCCACGGTGTTCGCACCCCTTCCTGCGGAAGAATCGGCTCCACTGACGAACGAGGCACGCACCCCGGGGGGCCGGGGTACGTGCCTCGTGGTGCCGGGTCAGGTCATGTGCGGCCCGGCTCTCCAGGATCAGTCGTCGTTCGCGGACTCGGGGGTCGGCTCCGCGTCCTCGGACACGGGGATCAGGCTGATCTTGCCGCGATTGTCGATGTCCGCGATCTCGACCTGCATCTTGTCGCCGACGTTGACCACGTCCTCGACCTTGGCGATGCGCTTACCCTGGCCCAGCTTGGAGATGTGGACCAGACCGTCCCGGCCGGGCAGCAGCGACAGGAACGCACCGAACGGCGCCGTCTTGACGACGGTACCCAGGAAGCGCTCGCCGACCTTGGGCAGCTGCGGGTTGGCGATGGCGTTGATCTTGTCGATCGCGGCCTGCGCGGACTCGCCGTCGGTCGCGGCGATGTACACCGTACCGTCGTCCTCGATCGAGACGTCGGCACCGGTCTCCTCGGTGATCGAGTTGATCATCTTGCCCTTGGGCCCGATCACCTCACCGATCTTGTCGACCGGGACCTTGATGGCGATGATGCGCGGCGCAAACGGGCTCAGCTCATCGGGCTCGTCGATGGCCTCGGCCATCACATCGAGGATCGTCAGCCGAGCCTCGCGAGCCTGCGTCAGCGCCCCGGCCAGGACCTCGGACGGGATGCCGTCGAGCTTGGTGTCCAACTGCAGGGCGGTGACGAACATGCCCGTGCCGGCGACCTTGAAGTCCATGTCGCCGAACGCATCCTCGGCGCCGAGGATGTCCGTCAGCGCGACGTAGCGCGTCTCGCCGTCGATCTCGTCGGAGACCAGGCCCATCGCGATGCCAGCGACAGGCGCCTTGAGCGGCACTCCGGCGTTGAGCAGCGACAGTGTCGACGCACAGACGGAGCCCATCGAGGTGGAGCCGTTGGAGCCCAGTGCCTCGGAGACCTGGCGGATGGCGTAGGGGAACTCCTCGACGCTCGGCAGCACGGGCATCAGCGCACGCTCCGCGAGCGCACCGTGCCCGATCTCGCGACGCTTGGGCGATCCCACGCGGCCGGTCTCGCCGGTGGAGTACGGCGGGAAGTTGTAGTGGTGCATGTAGCGCTTGCTGGTCTCGGGACCGAGCGAGTCGACCTGCTGCGCCATCTTGACCATGTCGAGTGTCGTGACGCCCATGATCTGGGTCTCGCCACGCTCGAACAGCGCCGAGCCGTGCGCGCGCGGGATGATCTCGACCTCGGCGGACAGGGCACGGATGTCCCGGATGCCGCGGCCGTCGATACGGAAGTGGTCGGTCAGGATCCGCTTGCGCACGATCGATTTGGTCAGTGCCTTGAAGGCTGCTCCGACCTCTCCGAGGCGGTCGGCGAAGCGCTCGTCGAGCTGTTCGAGGACGGTCGCCTTGAGCTCGTCCGTCGCATCGTCACGCTCCTGCTTGTCGGCGATCTGCATGATCTCGCCGAGCTTGGCCTCCGCGACCTCCGCGACAGCCGCGTAGGCATCGTCCTGGTACGGCGGGAACAGCGGGAACTCGCGCGGGGCGCTGGGAGCCGCGGTGGCCAGTGCCTGCTGGGCTGCACACAGCTCGGCGATGAACGGCTTGGCCGCCTCGAGCCCCTGGGCCACGACGTCCTCGGTGGGCGCCTGGGCGCCACCGGCGATCTTCTCGATGACTGTGTCGGTGGCCTCGGCCTCGACCATCATGATCGCCACGTCGGCGTCGGCACCGGAGCCCACGACCCGTCCGGCCACGACCATGTCGAACACCGCCCCGGAGAGCTGCTCGACGGTCGGGAACGCAACCCAGGTGCCGGCCGGGTCGGCCGCGGTCGGGATGAGCGCGATCCGCACTCCGCCCACGGGGCCGGAGAACGGCAGCCCGGACAGCTGGGTCGAGGCGGAGGCCGCGTTGATGGCCACCACGTCGTACAGGTCCTCGGGGTCCAGGCTCAGGACGGTCACCACGACCTGGACTTCGTTGCGGACGCCGTCGGCGAACGTCGGGCGCAGCGGCCGGTCGATCAGACGGCAGGTGAGGATCGCGTCCGTGCTGGGACGACCCTCACGACGAAAGAAGGAGCCCGGGATACGGCCCGCGGCGTACATACGCTCCTCGACGTCCACCGTGAGGGGGAAGAAGTCGAAGTGCTCCTTGGGGTGCTTGCCCGCGGTCGTGGCCGACAGCAGCATCGTGTCGTCGTCGAGGTAGGCGACGACGGAACCGGCGGCCTGCTGGGCCAGCCGACCGGTCTCGAACCGGATCTCGCGGCGACCGAAGTCGCCGTTGTCTATGGTGGCGACGGATTCGAAGACTCCGTCTTCGACCTCAACGGCCGTGATCTGTGACATATATATTCCTGTTGTGTCTGGGACATGGGGCCACGCGGCGGGATCGTGCCGGGGCCACCGGGCGACACGATTTCAGGGGGTCCCGGTACGACCTCGGTCTTCGATCGAAGCGGCCGGATCGGGCGCCTCGTCTTTGCGGGCGTCTCCCGGTTCCGGCAGCCACTACCGAGGACCGTCAATCGGACCTGTCGACCACCCCGGTACGTGTGCACCGGCCATCAGCCAGGCTATCAGGGAAAACATGTCGGGGCACCGGGGCACACGGGCGCGTCCCTCCGGCGGAGGTCGCGATGCTCGGCGCCGAGGCCGCCGGTCGATGTCGCGGACTCGGCGGAGACGACGAATCCCCGCCCTGACTTCAGGGCGGGGATCGTTGAGAATCGTGCGAGCGGTCGGGCTCAGCGACGCAGGCCGAGGCGCTGGATGAGCGAGCGGTAGCGCTCGATGTCGACCTTGGCGACGTACTTGAGGAGACGACGACGGCGACCGACCAACAGGAGCAGTCCACGACGCGAGTGGTGGTCGTGCTGGTGGCTCTTGAGGTGCTCGGTGAGCTGCTCGATACGCTTGCTGAGCAAGGCGATCTGGGCTTCGGGCGAGCCGGTGTCGGTCTCGTGGATCCCGTACTCGGCCAGGACGGCCTTCTTCTGCTCAGTGCTCAATGCCATGGAGACTCCTGGTTGTTCCAGTCCGCGAAAATGTATGACCCCGCCGCCGCGAACCGCAGCCGGGCCGAGGGAAGACCTTACCAGCCGGTCGTCCCGTTCACCGAATCCGAAGGTCGGAGTCCGAGCACGTCACGGGTCCGCGCGACATCCCGCCCCATGGCCACCAGCAACTCGTCGACGGACGAGAACTTCTCCATCTCCCGGACGTGGTCGACGAAGTCCACCGCTGCGTACCGTCCGTAGAGGTCGGCCGACTCGTCCAGCACGAACGCCTCGACACTGCGCGACGCGTCGCCGAAGGTGGGGTTGGTGCCCACCGAGATGGCCGCCGGATAGCGACGCCCGGGGGCGATCGTGCCGTCGACCGGCGCATCGTCGAGGACAGTGAACCATCCCGCGTAGACGCTGTCGGCGGGCACGGCCGTGTGCTCGGCCAGGTCGAGGTTCGCGGTCGGATACCCCAGGTCCCGCCCCCCGCGGCCGGCCCCGTGCA
>CAMNYG010000023.1 GCA_946570335.1 uncultured Dietzia sp.
CCGCTGCCAGGGGTCACGGTGATGCGTTACGGCGACGGCCCGACAGCCGTCGCGCGGGCCGTGTGCGACCGGGTCGAGGCAGCACTGCGGCCCGGGAGTGGCGGGATCCGTGCGAGGTGGGGGGTCGACGGGGCGGCCTCGCGCGCCGCGGAGGTGATCAGGCACGTGGCGACGGCGCCGGTTGAGGAGAATTCAGACAACATTAAATAAGTCTCACCTCCGGGGCTGACTGCCGGATCCGTGCTGGTTGCGACCTTGGCGGGAGCTGTGTCCGGGATCTCCGCGAACCGGTTGCGGCCGACGTTCGGCAGAACCCTGACAGGGTGGTGCCAACGGACTGCGGGCCGGACTTTCAGGGCTCAATTCAGGGCACTTCGACGCTTGCGGGGACGGAGGGCGGATGCCCAGGTACAGGAATCTGGAACCCACAGCAGACTTCTGGTCGTGGCGTGACGACGCCGCCTGCATCGGTCACGAGGACCTCTTCTACAGCCTCGAGGAAGAGGTGAAGGGTGCCCGCCGCAGGAAGGAGGAGAAGGCGAAGGAGGTCTGCGCCACCTGCCCGGTATTCGACACCTGTAGAACGTTCGCGCTGGAGACCAAGGAACTCTACGGTGTCTGGGGCGGGCTGACCGAGGCCGAGCGACACCGGATGTCCGGACGCCACCGCACCGGGTAGTCGGTGGTCACGCCGCGCGGGACCTCCTCGCCCGGTGGTGCCGCAGGGCGGTGACGAGCCCGGAGCGGGGCCCCTCGTGGTCGTCGTAGACCCGCGGCTGTCCGTCGAACATCCGCTCCGACCTGGTCTCCGGCGCGTCGTCCGAGGTCGCGGTGAGGAACCGGTCCGGCAGTGAGAGCCGCGCGATCGTGCGCCACGACTGCCAGTACTGCTTGTACAGCGGGCCGGTCGTGTACGGCAGGTCCCACCGCCGGCACACGTCCTGCACCCTCACCGACAGGTCGGCGTACCGGTTCGAGGGCAGCGTGGGGAAGAGGTGATGTTCGATCTGGAACGACAGGTTGCCCGACATGAAATGCGTCAGCCGACCGCCCGTGAAGTTGGCGGAACCGAGCATCTGACGCAAGTACCACTGGGCCTGCGTCTCCTCCTCCAGATCGTCGAGCGTGAACTTGTCGGCACCGTCCGGGAAGTGCCCGCAGAAGATCACCGCGTTCGACCACAGGTTGCGGATGACGTTGGCGGTGGCGTTGGCCGTCAACGTGCTCCTGCGGTCGCCTCCGGAGAGCATCGGCCACCAGAGGTAGTCCTTGCCCACCTGCCGCCGGGCCTTGCGAAGGAACTGGCCGATCCGGCGCCGCTGCTCCGGCCAGCCCGACGAGTTGATGGTCCCCGGCGCGATCTCCAGGTGCTGCACGCCGACGCCCCACTGGAACGCGAACGCGAGCACGGCGTTCCACACGATGTTCAGTGCGGACGCCGGATGCCACGGCTGGTCCCGGGTCACGCGGACGACGCCGTAGCCCACGTCGTCATCCATGCCGATGATGTTCGTGTACTTGTGGTGGTGAAAGTTGTGCGTGGTCTTCCAGTGCTCGGACGTGCCCACGATGTCCCACCCCCACGTGGTCGAGTGGATCTCCGGATCGTTCATCCAGTCCCACTGCCCGTGCATCACGTTGTGCCCGAGCTCCATGTTCTCGATGATCTTCCCGGCTGCGAGCAGCCCGGTCCCGATCACCCACGCGGGCCGGTGGCCGGAGAACAACAGCACGGCACGGCCACCGGCCACCAGGCCGCGCTGGAGGGCGATGGTGTTGCGGACATACCGCCGGTCCGCCTCGCCGAGCGAGTCCACGACCTCCGCGCGGATCGCGTCGAGCTCCGCGCCGATCGCCTCGACGTCCTCGGCGCTCAGATGGGCGTAGTCCTTCACGTCAGATACTGCCATGTGCAGACGGTACGGGTGTCACAAGATGATGTCGACCGCGAACTCCTTGTGGCGAGTTGGGGGTGTGATGTTCAGGTGCCGTTTATGCTCCGTCCATGGCACTGGTCGAGATCTCAGGCGTCAACAAGCACTTCGGTGACTTCCACGCCCTCAAGGACATCAACCTGTCCATCGAGCAGGGGGAGGTCGTGGTGGTGATCGGCCCCTCGGGGTCGGGAAAATCCACGCTCTGCCGCACCATCAACCGACTCGAGACGTTCGAGCAGGGCACCATCACCATCGACGGCAAGCCCCTGCCGGAGGAGGGCAAGGCCCTGGCCAAGCTCCGTGCCGACGTCGGCATGGTCTTCCAGTCGTTCAACCTCTTCGCCCACAAGACCATCCTCGAGAACGTCACGCTCGGACCCGTCAAGGTCCGCAAGCAGTCCAAGGCCGAGGCCGAGAAGCGTGCCATGGAACTGCTCACCCGGGTCGGGGTCGAGCACCAGGCCCGGAAGTACCCCGCCCAGCTGTCCGGCGGGCAGCAGCAACGCGTCGCGATCGCCCGGTCCCTGGCCATGGACCCCAAGATCATGCTGTTCGACGAACCCACCTCGGCGCTCGACCCCGAGATGATCAACGAGGTCCTGGACGTCATGACGGGCCTGGCGAAGACCGGCATGACGATGGTCGTGGTGACCCACGAGATGGGCTTCGCCCGTAAGGCCGCCGACCGCGTCATCTTCATGGCCGACGGCGAACTGGTCGAGCAGGCCACTCCCGAGGAGTTCTTCACCAAACCGAAGAGCGACCGCGCGAAAGACTTCCTGTCCAAGATCCTCACCAACTGACACGCCTCACCAACCACCGCGGGCCGCACGCGGGCCCGTACGAGACTCATCCACCCACCCCACGAGGAGAGAAGATGACAATCCGACGGATCGGCGCCGCTGCGGCGGCCGTGACCCTGGCACTCGGTCTGGCAGCCTGTGGCTCGGACGAGGACAGCGGCGACAAGCTGAAGATCGGCATCAAGTTCGACCAGCCCGGTCTCGGCCTGAAGGAGGGTAACGACTACACGGGATTCGACGTGGACGTCGCACGCTACGTGGCCGAGAAGATGGGCACGCCCGAGGACCAGATCGAGTGGGTCCAGGCGCCCAGCGCCCAGCGCGAGACCCTCCTGGAGACCGGCCAGGTCGACATGATCGTGGCCACCTACTCCATCACCGACTCCCGCAAGGAGAAGGTCAGCTTCGCCGGCCCGTACCTCATCGCTGGCCAGGACCTGCTGGTCCGGGCCGACGACGAGTCGATCACAGGCCCGGAGTCCCTCGACGGCAAGCGCCTCTGCTCGGTCACCGGCTCGACCTCGGCCCAGACCCTCCAGGAGCAGGTCCCGGGCGTGAACCTCCAGGAGTTCGGCACCTACTCCGAGTGCGTCTCAGCACTGCAGTCCAACGCCGTGGACGCCGTGACCACCGACGACACGATCCTGGCCGGTTACGCCGCGCAGGACCAGTACCAGGGGCAGCTCCGCGTCGTCGGCGAATCCTTCACCGAGGAGCTGTACGGGATCGGCATCCAGAAGGGCGATGTCGACAAATGCGAGCAGATCAACGAGGCGCTGACCGAGATGATCGACGACGGGAGCTGGCAGACCGCGTTCGACGAGACCCTCGGCGCCGCGGGCTTCACCCCGGGGCCGGGTAACCCGCCGGAGCCGGACACCTGCTCCTGACCCGATCCGATCTGATTCGTCAACTACCTCCTCCACGTCCCCGGGCCGCAGATCCTCCCCGGGGCGTGGAGCCGGAGGCCCTCCCTAAGGAAGGTTGACCATGGGCGATATGTTCGCCGAATACGACGTCCTGGGGGCCGTCTGGGTCACGATCCAGCTCTCGGTGCTCGGCATCATCGGCGCGTTCATCCTGGGGACGATCGTCGCGATACTGCGCGTGTCCCCGGTGGCGGTCCTGCGGGGCATCGGCACCTCGTACGTCAACACGTTCCGAAACCTGCCACTGACCCTGCTGATGGTCTTCAGCATCCTGGGACTGTCGTTCATCATGCAGCTGTCGGTGTCGGACGACTTCGCCCGCAACGCGTTCTGGTGGGCCGTGATCATGCTGTCCATCTACCACGCGGCCTACATCTGTGAAGCCCTGCGCTCCGGCATCAACACGGTGCCGGTCGGTCAGGCCGAGGCGGCCCGTTCGATCGGGCTGGGCTTCGGCCAGTCCCTGCGCGAGGTGATCCTGCCGCAGGCGTTCCGCGGTGCCATCGCCCCGCTCGGTTCGGTCGTGATCGCCCTGATCAAGAACTCGACGGTCGCCGCCGTGATCGGCGTCGGCGACTCGGCCGGCCTGATGCAGATCATCACCGAGAACGAGGGTGCCAGCCTGCCGATGTTCTTCTTCTTCGCCATGGTGTTCGTGATCCTCACCCTGCCGATCGGCCTGGGCACGACCTCCCTGTCCCGGAAGCTGGCGGTGAAGCGATGAGCGCCCAGGCCGTACTGTTCGACGCCCCCGGCCCCAAGGCCCGGATCCGCCACAGGATCCTCACCGGGGTCGGCGTGCTCATCGCCATCGCGATCGCGTACGTCATCTACCTCCGCTTCGAGGAGGCGGGCCAGCTCAAGGCCTCGATGTGGGAGCCGTTCGTCACCGACCCCGAGGTCTGGACGTCCTACCTCATCCCCGGTCTGAAGGGCACCTTCACGGCTGCCGGGATCTCGATCGTCCTCGCCGTGATCTTCGGGCTGGTCTTCGGCATGGGTCGGCTGTCCCCGATCGGCCCGGTGCGCTGGTTCTGCGGCGTGATCGTCGAGTTCTTCCGCGCCGTCCCGGTCCTGCTCATGATGGTGTTCGCCTACTTCGGCTACTACGCCACCTCCGACCTGGTGCCGAACGCCCAGGCCCCGCTCGCCGCGGTGGTCACCGCACTGACGCTCTACAACGGAGCCGTGATCGCCGAACTGGTGCGCTCGGGCGTGCACGGCCTGCCCAGGGGTCAGGCCGAGGCGGGGCTGGCGGTCGGACTCACGCCCGGGCAGGTCCTGCGGTCGATCCAGCTCCCCCAGGCACTCACCGCCATGCTCCCGGCGCTCGTCGGCCAACTGGTCGTGGTCCTCAAGGACTCCGCCCTCGGCTACGGCATCACCTATCTGGAACTGTTGACCTGGTCCAAGACCCTGGGGTCGGCGTACGCCAACACCGTGCCAGCGTACATCGTCGCGGGCATCCTGTTCGTCGTCATCAACTACACGCTCACCAGGCTCGCCGTGTACCTCGAGGGCCGGCTCAAGAAGCGGCGCGCCAGGTCCTGACCCGGGACTCGCGCCACCCGGAGCCACAGCGAAGGGCCCCACCGGAACGGATTCCGGCGGGGCCCTCCGCTGTGCGACGGACCTGGTCAGGTCACTTCGGTGGCATCCGGATACCACCGTCGACGCGGACGGTCTGTGCGTTCATGTACGGGTTTCCGAGCAGCTCCATGACCATGGAGGCGAGCTCGTCGCCGGACCCGAGACGCTTCGGGAACAACACGCTCTCGCCCAGCTTGGCCTTGAACGCCTCGGACTCGGGGCCCTCGCCGTAGATCGGGGTGTCGATCAGGCCGGGGGCGACGGTGTTGACGCGGATGCCGGCGGCCGACAGATCGCGGGCGACGGGCAGGGTCAGGCCCACGATGCCGCCCTTGGACGCAGAGTAGGCGGCCTGGCCGATCTGGCCGTCGAACGCGGCGACGGAGGCCATGTTGACGATCGCGCCCTTCTGGCCGTCCTCGTCCGCCTCGTTGAGGCTCATCTTGGTGGCGGCCAGACGCAGCATGTCGAAGGAGCCGATGAGGTTGATGTCGATGACCTTGCGGAACGAGTCCAGATCGAAGGCCGACGAGTACTCACCGTCGCGCCCGATGGTGCGCTGCGCCCACCCGATGCCGGCCGAGTTGACGAGATAGCGCAGTGGTCCGAGCTCGATGGCGGCCGCGACGGCCTTCTCGTTCTGGTCGGTCTTGGTCACGTCGACCGAGACGAACACACCGCCGACGTCCTTGGCGAGGGCCTCGCCCTTCTCGGCGTTGAGGTCCGCCACGACAACCTTCGCACCCTTGGCGGCGAGCTGACGGACGACGGCTGCGCCGATGCCCGACGCGCCACCCGTGACGATCGCACTTGCTCCAGATATATCCATGGCTTCACGGTAACAAGCGGCACTGATCGGTACGAGGGCTATGTCTAGTTATCGTCCGGTTATCGTCCGGATTCAGGCGGCGGCGGGCACATTGACGTCCCAGCGGATCCCGAACCTGTCCGTGACCTGTCCGTACAGGTCCCCCCACGGGGCCTGCTCGAACGGCATCCCCGCCGCGCCGCCGCCTCTGATCACCGTGTCGATGAATCCACGTGCCTCGTCGGCGGAGTCGAAGATGAGCAGGAACGAGTACACGGAGCTGGACAGCGGGGGCAGGTCCTCGCCCATGCCGTCACCGCCGGCCAGTGTGATCCCGGGAGCGGTGAGGGTCGCGTGGGCCACCGCTCCGGGAGGCGGGGTGAACGGGAATCCTTCAAGCGATGGCATCGCGTCGTAGGTCTGCATGTCGAGCTCTCCGCCGAAGAGCTCCTGATAGTAAGGGAACGCCTCGGACGCGTTGCCCGGGAACGAGAGGTAGGGGCTGGAGGTCAGGGCCATGTCGGCGCCTTTCGCTCGGGTGGTGGAACGGGCGTCGGTGCGACGTTCCTCGGGAATGACGCTAATCCTCAGAACCGGTGCTGGCAATGGATTCTGGGATCAGAAGGGCGGGGCCTCGTAGCCCGGTTCGTCGACCTGCGGGCGTGCGGCCGGAGCCGTCCGCGCCGCGTCCTCCAGGCGCTGACGGGCCCGCTCACGGCGGCGTGCACGGTCTGCCCTCCGGCGGTCACGCAGGTAGGGGCGCCGACGCTGCGTGGTGCCGCTTTCCGAACCGCCGGTGCGTCCGGCTTCGGCTGCCTCTTGCTGCCGACGACTGCTCTCCGGGTGCCGCGGCGCCGCGAGGTGCGCGATCGGACCGCTCGGGGTGGTGATGATCCGCGTGCCGGTGTCGGGCGCGGGGTGGTTGGGTCCGTGAAGCCACACGTACGTCCCGTCCACATCCCGGAAGTAGGACCACACCCCGTCGGTCTTGAGCCGGTGATGAGTACGGCACAGGCACGCGAGATCGTCGCTCGTGGTGCGGCCGCCACGTGCGGGATCGTCGTGGTCGAACGGGATGATGTGATCGAGGTCCGCGTGCTCGGCTCGGCCCTGGCAGCCCGGGAAGACGCAGTTCCCGTCGCGTCCGCGGCAGAACCGGGCCAGCGCCTCGGTGGGCGTGTACCGACCGGCGGCCGCGCTCTCCGGATCCGCGAGTGTCTCCAGCTCGTCGATCCGGCGTCGGGCACTGCGCTCCAGCTGGTCGGCGGTGTGCCGGGTGATCGGCCCGAAGCCGTGGAGGGAGACGCCGCGGTTGTCCTCACTGCCGTCGTCGTACGCATGGATCACCACGCGCCGGGCCGCCGCCTGGGCATCCGGGTCGCCGGGGTGCTCACCGTCTGGGTCGGGCAGGCAGGTCCATCCGCGACTCATGGCGAGCAGTCCGGCGGCACGGAGTTGCCCGGTGCTGCGCGGATCATCACGATCGGCGCTCCGGACGAGGCTCTCGAGCCGCTGGCTGATCTCGAGTGCGTCCTCCACCGTGAGCGTGGCGCTCAGGAGTACACGATCTCCCGGCAGCGGGGCCGTCTCCACATCCACCTCGCGCCGCGATGCCTCGGCCCGTGCGTCCGCACCCACCGGGTCGTACTTGTTGATGTTCTTGGACAGCATCTTGCGTAGCGGGCCGGGTCGAGGTGGATGCGTGCGCCGTCTGGTGGGTGCGAGCCCCTCGCAGATGCGCCGGTCGATCTCGGGCATCATCGCATCGTCGACCAGGGCGGTCTCCTCGGCGATGGTGTGCGCGGCGAGCAGCCCGATCCAGCCGTTCCGGAGCAGCGCGGCCGTGCGTGGCAGCCGCTCGATGAACTCCACGGCGGTGCTGATGAGCCGGGTCGCGCCGTGGCGGGACAGTGCCATGGACGCCCCGATCATCGCCGCTGCGGACTCCCACGGGTCCCGGTACTGTTCCCGGTCGCTCGCGATCCGGACGCAGTCGTAGGCGTATTCCACCGTGCGTCCCTCGGCGGCGTTGACCAGGCGTCTGGCCAGATAACCGCGCTGCTGGACGGGATCCCACCGGGCGTAGGCCTCCGGGACCAGGAGCTCGGCGCCCGGACCGGCCTCGAAGGTGAACCCGGGCGGTGGGCCCATCTGCTCGGCTGACCCGGCGGTGGAGTGGGTGGCAGAGGAAGGGGTGGTGGCGTGGTTGGCGGGGTGATCTGAAGTCATGGGTCGACCATATGTTCGAGGTACGACATCGGCGGTGGCATCGGCGGTGGCACCGGGGTTCGGCCGCTCCGCCGTGGGTGCCGGTGCAAGTGCTGGTGTCGGTGTCGGTGTCGGTGGCGGCGGTGGGGGTGTCGTCGTCGTGCTCTCCCCACCGCCTCGCGTTCCGGTTACCACCCCACTGACCTGGGGTGCCCTGCAGAGCGTCCGCAGGGCGCCGCAGGTCAGAGGCTGGCGGGGCGGGGTCGAGGAACATCACGGGTCGCGCGGGAATGACGGACCGACCGGATAGGTTGTCTCCGAACGACCACACCCGCCAGTGACGCGAAGAAGGGAATCGACACGGCCATGAGTCAGCACACCGGGAATGCCGAGACCAGGGAATTCCAGGCAGAGACCCGACAGCTGTTGGATCTGATGATCCACTCGATCTACTCGAACCCGGACACGTTCCTCCGTGAGGTCATCTCCAACTCCTCGGATGCCCTGGACAAGTTGCGGCTGGCGGCGCTGCAGGACTCGACGCT
The DNA here is from genome assembly GCA_946570335.1 of uncultured Dietzia sp. GTDB lineage: Bacteria > Actinomycetota > Actinomycetes > Mycobacteriales > Mycobacteriaceae > Dietzia. The sequence goes on from CAMNYG010000023.1 coordinate 8,821, forward strand.
CGGGGTGGACACCTCGGATCTGCACATCGAGCTGATCCCGGACGAGCAGGCGCGCACGCTCACGATCCGGGACAACGGCATCGGCATGTCGCGCGAGGAGGTCGTCGATCTCATCGGCACGCTCGCCAAGTCAGGCACCGGCCAGATGCGCGAGGCGCTGTCGGCGGCCCGTGCGGCGCAGGAGTCGGGCGAGATCTCGGAGCAGGCCACGGCCGACCTGATCGGGCAGTTCGGCATCGGGTTCTACTCGACGTTCATGGTCGCGGACACGGTCACGCTCGTCACCCGCAAGGCCGGCGAGGAGGTCGGTACGCGGTGGACCTCCAGTGGTGAGGACACGTACACGATCGAGGAGGCGGCCGACGCGCCCCAGGGCACGTCGGTGATCCTGCAGCTCAAGCCGGCCGGTGGGGACGCCGCGCTGCCGGACTACACCGACGAGAACACGCTGCGCCGCGTCGTGCGGACGTACTCCGATTTCATCGCCTGGCCGATCCGCATGGAGGTGGAGCGTCCGGCGCCGGAGCCGGAGGGCGACGACGACGAGGGCAACGATCCCTCGGTCGAGAACACGATCTCGGAGACCGTCACACTCAATTCGCAGAAGGCCCTCTGGACGCGTCCCAGGTCGGAGGTCTCCGACGAGGAGTATGCCGACTTCTACCGCCACATCTCGCACGCGTGGGACGAGCCGCTGGAGACCATCACGCTCAGGGCCGAGGGCACGTTCGAGTACCAGGCGCTGCTGTTCCTGCCGTCGCAGGCGCCGTTCGATCTGTTCTCGCCGGACGCCAAGCGGGGCGTGCAGCTCTACGTCCGTCGCGTGTTCATCATGGACGACTGTGAGGAACTGGTCCCGCCGTTCCTGCGCTTCGTGAAGGGCATCGTCGACGCCCAGGACCTCTCCCTCAACGTCTCGCGCGAGATCCTGCAGCAGGACCGCCAGATCCGGGCCATCCGCAAGCGCCTGGTCAAGCGGGTGCTACAGACGATCGAGCAGCTCCGCAGCGATCGCCCCGAGGAGTTCAAGAGTTTCTGGTCCACCTTCGGTGCGGTGCTCAAGGAGGGCCTGATCTCCGACGTGGAGTCCCGCGATCAGCTGCTCGCGGTGAGCACGTTCGCCTCGACGCGTGCCGAGACCACCGAGGGTGAGGAGGCCGCGGCCGGCACCACCATCGCCGAGTACATCTCGCGGATGGTCGAGGGGCAGGAGGAGATCTACTACCTCACCGGTACGTCCCGCGCGGCGGTGGAGAACTCCCCGCACCTGGAGGCGTTCCGTGCTCGCGGCGTCGAGGTGCTCGTCCTCACCGATCCGGTCGACGAGGTGTGGGTCGACGCGGTCGGTGAGGTCGACGGTAAGCGGCTGCGGTCCGTGGCCAAGGGTGACGTGGACTTGTCGGGCGTCGGGACGGATGCGCAGGAGGACACGGACGAGCCGGACGCCGCCGAGTTCGCGGACCTGCTCGCATGGCTCGGAGAGGAGCTGGAGGACGAGGTCAAGCAGGTGCGGCTGTCGCACCGGCTCACCGAGTCCGCGGCCTGCATGGTGGGCGACGAGTTCGACATGACCCCGCAGCTGGAGGCCATGTACCGGGCCTCGGGCATGGAACTGCCCACCAGCAAGCGGATCCTCGAGCTCAACCCGTCGCACCCGCTGGTGGAGCGGCTGCGCAGCCAGCACGCCCAGGACCCGTCGGCGGCCGAGCTCAAGGACACCGCCCGGCTGATCTCCGGTGCGGCGGTGCTGGCGGAGGGCGGCACGCTCGCCGACCCGGCGGCGTTCGCCAAGCTGCTGGTCGACCGGATCTGACAGTCGCCCTCCGCCCGGCTCAG
>CAMNYG010000024.1 GCA_946570335.1 uncultured Dietzia sp.
CACGTCGCGCAGGCTGCCGTTGTGGGCTGCCCGCCCGCCGACGATCTCCACGCGGTCCAGATCGGCCACCCCGAACGCGAGCAGGGCCTGTCCCGAGGCGTCGAGTGTGTCCTCGATCGTGCGCAGCCAGCCCCGTACGAGCCTGTCGGGCAGGCGGCGCCGGGAGGAGACCGCCACGATCAGACCCGGGGCCGGGATCTGCGGCAGGAAATCCATCACCTCGCGACGGGTGGTGGCGGGCTCGGCCCAGTCCGTCTCCGTCAGCATGATCGGCGAGGGTATCGCCCGGTCGAGGTCATCGCACGGCAGGATCAACAGCGAGTTGAGCAGGCGGTCGCGGTATCCCACCAGAAGGTCTATGACGCCCGCGGCGAGCGGGGCGTCGTCCACGGGCAGGGTGGTCCAGTTCTCGGGCAGGTTCTCGAATCTCATGCCGTCGAGTCTTGGCCACGACGCCCCGCCGGAACAGCCCGCAACGGTGATCTGTGGGCAACCCGTACCGTGCTGTGGAGAACCCGGCTTCACGGGAACCGGGGCGCTGCCCGGGACGTCTGGGAGAGGCGACCTCGTCGTCGACTCCCGCGATGGTCGGTCGGAATCCGGTTAGCCTCGGTGACGTGCCAGCGTGGCGACGACGACGAGGAGTTCCGGATGCGCCGACCGAGGATCCTCTGTCATATGCACACCCTGCTCGACGGCAAGGTGGACGGCTTTGCGAACATCACCGAGGTCGGGATGCGCGCACAACGTCGGTACTTCGATCTCATGCTGGGGCCGGACCGCGCGTTCACCGGGCACCGTGGATGGTTGAGTGGCCGGGGTACCAGTGACGCGCTGCTCGGCGGGGCATCGGAGCCGCAGCTGCCGGCGACGTTCGATCCGGTACCGCCCGGGGATTTTCTCGCCCGGCCTGACGCGGACATGTTCTACTTCGCCGTGGACGGCTCGGGCAAACTCGCCTGGGACCGTGACTCCATCGACTATTTCGATGTGAACGCGCACGTGGTGGCGTTGATCTCCGGGGCTGTCCCCGATGCCTACAAGGCGTTTCTCCGCGCACAGGGCGTGTCGTACCTGATCGTCGGTCACGATCAACTCGACATGGCCGAGGCCGTGCGCCGGATCGGCGAGACGTTCGGGGTCGACGAACTCATTCTGGGTGGTGGCCCGACCCTCAACTGGTCGATGATCAGGCAGGGGCTGGTGGATGAGATCAGTCTTGTCCTGATGCCCACCGCCGACGCCGAGCCGCACACGTCCCCGTTGTTCCGCGCGACCGATGGTGCACCGCCGGTCCCTGTCGAGTTCGCGTTCCGCTCCGTTGAAGCGCTGGACGACGGCAGCGTCTGGCTGCGCTACGACGTGGTGGGCGAGATCGCGGAATGAGCCATCCCGTCCGGTCGGCGGTTCGTGTGCGTCAGCCCGATGGTTGACGGGCGTGTTCGAGGGACGTGGTCTCCTGCGGCGTGAGACCCCCTGATGAGGTGCGGGGCTCAGGGCTCGTGCCGGAACCCCACCTTGATGGTGACCTGCCAGTGGGCGACCGTGCCCTCCTCGAGCTTGCCACGCACGGACTGGACTTCGAACTACTCGAGGTTGCGAAGCGTCTTGGAGGCCTCTGCGACTGCATTGGCGACGGCCTGGTCGGAACTCTCGGGGGAGGATCCGACGATTTCGGTGATGTTGTAGATCCGGTTCACGATGCCCTCCTCGGGTGTGATCAACATCACTCTACGCCCCTTTGGTGGCCGGCGAGGTCCTGTGGGCAGGGGCTCCGGGTGATGCTCCGAGGAGATGCGTCCGCTGCGGCGGTGGCCGCAGCGGACGCTCAGCGGGCGCGGGCGAGGGGCTTCGTCCCGGCATCTTCGGCCGGCGTGGTCGTCGACCCGGGACCGGGGTGGGTCGGCCGGTGCCCGCTCCTGATCAGCAACACGACGAGGGCGCCCGCGATGGCGGCACCGGCGCCGATGAAGAAGCACAGGCGGAACATCTCCTGGGTGGGGGCCTGAACTTCCCCTCCGATGTCGATCAACCGGCTGGTGAGGACGATGGCCATCACCGAACCGGCGATGGTCGTGCCCATGGATCGCATCAACGAGTTCAGTCCGACTCCCGCCCCGGCCTCGGATGCGGGGGAGTTCTCGAGGATCAGCGTGGGCATGGCGGCATAGCCGATTCCGACGCCGGCGGAGGCGATGCACGTCGAGACGAGCAGCTGCCACGGGGCATGGGCGAAGAATGCGGCGACGAGGTATCCCACCGCGATCACGCCCGCACCCAGGGCGAGCGTGGTGCGGCCGCCGAACCGGGTGAGCATCCGGCTGGAGATCGGGGTGAAGGCGAGCATCATCAGCCCGCCCGGAGCCATCCACAGCCCGGCTTGAAGCATCGTCTGACCGAGTCCGTAGCCGGTGGATTCGGGAAGCTGGAGGAGCTGGGGGACGACGATCGACTGCGCCATCATGCCGAACCCGACGAGGAGCGCGGCGATGTTGGTGAGCAGGATCGGTCGACGGGCGGTGGTCCGCAGGTCGACGAGTGGCTGGTCGTGGCGCGTCTCGTAGAAGCCCCACGCGAGCAGGGTCACGGCGCCGCCGACGATCGCGAACAGGGTGGCCGGCGAGGTCCATCCCCAGTCGCCGCCCTTGGAGATTCCGCCGAGGATTCCCACGACACCGATCGCCAGGCCGATGGCGCCCACGGGGTCGAAACGGGCCCGGTCCACCGGTCGCCGGTGCGGCAACACGACCAGCGAGAGCACGACCATGACGGCGGCGAGTGCGCTGGAGACCCAGAACAGGGCGTGCCAGTCGTGGTCCTGGGCGATCCAGGCGGAGAAGGGGAGCCCGAGCGCGCCTCCCACGCCGAGCGTCGCACTGATGCCGGCGACCGCGGAGTTCTGCATGGTGGGTGGGGTGATCTCCCGGACGAAACTGATCGCGACGGGGACATAACCCATGGCCAGGCCCTGGAGGGCGCGCCCGGCGAGGACCGGGATGAGCGACGACGACAAGGCGCAGATGAGTGAGCCTGCCAACAGCACGAGTGCGGAGGCGACGAGAACCGGCTTACGGCCCCTGATGTCGGCCAGTCTCCCGGCCACCGGCATCGCGACACCGCCCGCGAGGAGGGTCGCCGTCACCACCCACGCCGCGTTGTCCGGCGCGGTGTCGAGCAGTCGGGGCAGTTCGGGCTGGATCGGGATCACCAGTGACTGCATGAGCGAGGCGCACATGCTGGAGAAGCCGAGGACCAGGATGACGGCCAGCGGCGCCGTCGCGCGGTCGCGGGAGTGGTTCATCAGTTCCTTTCGAGGGTCGCCCGAATCCGTGTATGTAACATACATATTTGAGCCTGTGTAGAGTACATATCGCCGTCCGGCGCGGCAACTCGGAGGTCGGTTGTCCGCCACCGGAACGTGTCACTGGTGCGGAACGTGTCGTTGGAGGAGGGACGCAGGGTGACGGAGCCGCGCAAGGGCTGGTTGGGAGCTGACGCGCCCGCCGAACGTCGGCTCGCGGCGATTCTCAGTCGACTAGACGATCAGCGCCGCGTCATGGAGAACACCATGCGGCTCGGCACCGCGGATTTGCGGCTGCTGTGGCTCTTGGCGGACGGCCGGGCCTGGACGCTGAGGGAGATCGCCGACGAACTCCACCTGGAACAGTCCACGATCAACCGTCAGGTCAACGCCGCCCTCAACTCGGGGTACGTGGAACGGCGACGCCGGGCGGGGGGCAACGCCCACGAGTTCGTGCGGACGAGGGAGGGCCGTCGGGTCTTCGAGGCGGACACCGCCCGCTCGCTGGGCGCGTACGCCGCCGCGTTGCAGAAGATGAAGCCACAGGACTCCGAAACCTTCCTGACCCTGGCGCAGGAGTTCCTCGACCACTATCGCCACGAGGTCGAGGGCGGAACCGACTGATTTCGCGGCATGCTCGTCCCGGCCGCTGCACCACGGTTGAACGCGGTCCGCGAACCGATGTCGGCCGCCGGGCCCGTTATCGCCTGCAGGCGGGCCGATCCGGTGGGACAGTGGAGGAATGGACGCTCCTGAACCGGGAATGCCGGACGACCGTGATTGGACCACCGTGCTCGACGCCGGGTGTGGGGAATGCGGCTATCAGCCGCACGACCCGCCGGAAACCGCGGCTCGCCTCGCGGCAGCGGCCGAGCGGTGGAACGCGGTCCTGGCCCGTCCTGACGTGGAACGGCGACCGGCGCCGCGGGTGTGGTCGCCCCTGGAATACGCAGGCCACTGCCGCGATCTCACAGAGGTGCTGGGGGATCGGCTCCAGGCGATGCTGGAGGAGGACGATCCCACCTACGCGGATTTCGACGGCGAGGCTGCGGTCCGCGAACGCGAGTACTGGCGTGCGGACCCCGGGGCGCTCGCCGAACAGCTTGCCCGTGACACCGAGCGGACCCGTCGGGTACTCGCCCGCGTCACTGGCGCCGACTGGCAGCGCACCGGGCGTCGCGGCGACGGATTCGTCTTCACCGTCGCCACGCTGAGTCAGTACATCGTCCACGACGTCGAGCACCACCTGTACGACGTGGCGGGGTGAGACCTCCGCTCAGCGACCGGTAGGGCGTCGCGGCAACGGTTGACGGTAGCCTCCCGGGCCGCGGTGGCAATGACCAGGCCGCAGCGGCGAAGAGCGGTCCTCGGGGCCTCTACCGGGTCGGTGGCGCACCCGCTCTCACATCCCCACTCCCGGTATCGGGGGTGTGGATCACCTCGGCGAGCAGCGGAAACAGCAACACCGTCACCGCACCGGCGGCAACCAGGACCGCAGCCTCCCCCGAGCGCATCAGATCACTCTTCACCGCCACATCGGTCACCGCCACGATGATCGGCAGACCCGTTGCCGCGTACAGCCCGACCCGGGCCCGGTCGCGTGTCGTGGTCAGCCCCGGACTCAACCGCAACCACGTCTCGGACAGCCACACGCCACCTCCACGCAGTATCAACATGCTCGCCACTCCGGCGACCAGCAGCCATGGCGCCGCAGCGACCGCGTGCACGCTGATCCCCATCCCCGACACCACGAAGAACACCGGGATGAACAGGGAATAGCCGATGATGTCCAGTCGGCCCAGCAGCTCGTGGAGCAGGTCGCGCGGTGGGCCCTCGGAGCCGTCCGGGGCGAGCATGTGCTGTTTGCCGTAGGTCTCGACGAGGCTGCGCAGGATCATGCCCGCCGCGAACGCGCCCAGCACCACGTCCAGTCCGAACACGGACGCCACCGCCATCATCGCGGCCAGGAGCAGGAAGACCATTCGCACCACGATCTGGCCCGTGGAGGTGTTGCCCCGGGCGAGAGCGCGGCCCATCGCCGGGATGTAGAGCAGGCGCCGGGGAACCGCGAACAGGAGCAGTGCCGCGATGAGGAACAGGGCCACCGCCACTGCGGACGAGCCGATGTCGCGGGTACCGAGCAGCAGTGCCATGGCCAGCACGGGGCCGAGTTCGCCGACCGCGCCGTGGGTGAGCACTGCTCCGCCGACCGGGGTGGTGTCATGCCCGCCGCCTTTGAGGATCGGCAGCAGCGTGCCGATCGCGGTGGATGTGAGCAGCAGACCGACCGCCACCGCGGTCTCCCAGCGGTCCGTGAGCAGATACCCGACCCCGGTCGCGAGCACCAGGCTCACCACCCAGGTCACCGTCGCGCCCACACCGCGGCGACCGGACAGTGTGTCCGGCTTCAACTCCAGGCCCGCGAGAAGGAACAGCATCCCGAGGCCGATCTCCGACAACATCGCCACGCCGCCGGACTCCACCGCCAGGCCCAGCCCGTCGGGGCCGATCAGCATCCCCCCGGCCAGGAGCAGCACGACCGCCGGGATGAACGATCGCGTCATCAAGGACAGTACCGGGGCGAGGCAGATGACCAGCATGATCCAGAACAGGGACAGCAGTTCCGCCGACGAGGTCGCCGCAGCCAGGTGGGTGGTGGTCACGTCCGGCCTTCCAGTCGAGAGGTGAACGTGAGCCTAGTGCAGGGGTGCCGGTCTCGCGCTACGCCCGCGCGGGACCGGTGGCAGTGCCCCGAACGGTCGGATGCCCCGGACGATGCCCACCCCGGTGACGTGCCAAGGTGGACACATGACGTCCTCGCTGTGCACCAGCTCCGACGGCGACCCCCGCCGGCTACCCGGATTTCGCCGCACCTATGCGCCGGGACGCCTCACTCTCGGACTCGGCTTCCCCCTGCGCACCCGAGGCGACAACGCGACCGCCGGTGAGCTGGACGCGCAGGTGGTGGCGGGTCGTGCCGCCGAGGCCGCGAATTTTGCCGCCCTCTACGCCCGTGACATCCCGCTGCGCGTGCCCTCGTTCGGCGACGTCGGTCAGGTCTTCGACCCGTGGGCACACCTGACCTACATGGCGGCGCACACCTCGCGGATCGCCCTGGGTACCGCCGGCATCGTGCTACCCGTGCGTCACCCACTGCACGTGGCCAAGGCCGCCGCCAGTCTCGACCGGATCTCCGGCGGGCGCCTCCTGTTGGGCCTGGCTTCCGGCGACCGACCTGAAGAATTCCGGGCGTTCGGTCTCGAACAGGGCGAGCGCGGCGAGCGGTTCCGCGAGAACCTTCACGTCATGCGGCACGCCCTGACCACCGAGATGCGCGGCGTCCGCTGGTCCGGTGGATGGATGCACAGTGCCGACGTGGTGCCCAAGCCCATCGCATCGTCGGTGCCGATCATCATGGTGGGTTCATGCCAGCAGAGCATCTCCTACCTCGCCGAGCACGGGGACGGGTGGATGACCTACCCGCGCGACTTCGACGCGCAGCGCCGCACCGCTGCACGGTGGAGGGAGCTGGCGGTGACGTTCACGCCGTTCGCCCAGTCGTTGCAGATCGACCTGTCCGAGAACCCGGGGGAGACCGCGTCCCCGATCAGCTTCGGATTCCGCATCGGACGCAACGCGTTGATCGAGCACCTGGGTGACCTGCAGGGAATCGGCGTCAACCACGTGCTCCTGGGCACGGGCGCGAGCACCCGTCCGATCCGCGAGGTGATCGATGAGTTGGCCGAACACGTCGTGCCGCTGTTCCCCGCACTGGACGGTGAGGTTCATTCACCCGGCCGGAGTGCCGGGGTCACACAACAGACACGCGAGTGAGCACGACGGGACGGCCGACCGGCGACGCGGGAGGCACTCGGAGTCCCTAGGGTGGGATGTATGAGCCCCGGAACCGACAGCCCTCGACCAGAGAACGCCACCACCCCCGACGTGGACATCAAGCCGCGCAGTCGCGACGTGACCGACGGACTGGAGAAGACAGCAGCCCGCGGCATGCTGCGCGCGGTGGGGATGGGAGACGACGACTGGGCCAAACCACAGATCGGTGTGGCCTCATCGTGGAACGAGATCACCCCCTGTAACCTCCCGCTGGACCGGCTGGCCAAGCGTGTCAAAGAGGGCACTCACGCCGCCGGTGGTTATCCGCTGGAGTTCGGCACCATCTCGGTCTCCGACGGGATCTCGATGGGACACGAGGGGATGCACTTCTCGCTCGTGTCCCGTGAGGTGATCGCCGACAGCGTGGAGACGGTCATGAGCGCCGAGCGCCTCGACGGGTCGGTGCTGCTCGCCGGATGCGACAAGTCACTGCCGGGCATGCTCATGGCCGCCGCCCGTCTCGACCTGGCCAGCGTCTTCCTCTACGCCGGTTCGATCATGCCCGGGTTCGCCACGATGTCGGACGGGACCGAGCGTCAGGTCACGATCATCGACGCATTCGAGGCTGTGGGCGCGTGCTCGCGCGGCCTGATGAGTCGCGAGGACGTGGACAGCATCGAGCGGGCCATCTGCCCCGGCGAGGGCGCCTGCGGCGGGATGTACACCGCCAACACGATGGCCAGTGCGGCCGAGGCCATGGGGATGTCCCTGCCCGGCAGTGCCGCGCCGCCGGCGCCCGACCGTCGACGTGACGGTTTCGCCGAGGCCAGTGGCCGAGCCGTGGTCGAAATGCTGCGGCGCGGGATCACTGCCCGTGACATCATGACCAAGGAGGCGTTCGAGAACGCCATCGCCGTGGTCATGGCCTTCGGTGGCTCGACCAACGCCGTACTCCATCTCCTGGCGATCGCCAACGAGGCGGAGGTCGACCTCGACCTCGACGATTTCGCGCGCATCGGTGCCAAGGTCCCGCACCTCGCCGACGTGAAGCCGTTCGGCGCACATGTGATGAACGACGTCGACAAGATCGGCGGTGTCCCCGTGGTGATGAAGGCGCTGCTCGATGCCGGGCTCCTCCACGGTGACTGCCTGACCGTCACGGGCAAGACCGTCGCGGAGAACCTGGCGGACATCGCACCACCGGACCCCGACGGACTGGTGCTGCGTGCGATGCAGGAGCCCATCCATCCGACCGGCGGCATCACGATCCTGCACGGCTCGCTCGCCCCCGAGGGGGCCGTGGTCAAGTCGGCCGGGTTCGACTCGGATGTGTTCGAGGGGACCGCGCGGGTCTTCGAGCGCGAGCGCGCCGCGATGGACGCCCTTGAGGACGGCACCATCGCCTCCGGCGACGTGGTGGTCATCCGATACGAGGGTCCCAAAGGCGGGCCGGGGATGCGGGAGATGCTCGCGATCACCGGTGCCATCAAGGGTGCAGGTCTGGGCAAGGACGTCCTGCTCATGACCGATGGGCGTTTCTCCGGCGGAACCACAGGACTGTGCGTGGGGCACATCGCACCCGAGGCGGTCGACGGCGGCCCGATCGCGTTCGTCGAGGACGGTGACCGGATTCGACTCGACGTCTCCGAGGGCACGCTCGAGCTGCTGGTCGACGAGGCGGAGCTCGCCGTTCGCCAGGAGGGGTGGGAGCCGCTTCCCCCGCGCTATACCCGTGGCGTGCTGGCCAAATACTCGAAGCTGGTGCAGTCGGCTTCCGAGGGTGCCATCTGCCGTTGATGCGGGACCGGCGGAGGTGCCGGTCGCCGTCAGCGGCCCCGGGCCATGGCCACGAGACCGGCGAGAGTGAGTCCGGCCCGGGTGCCGCCGTCACACAGGATGTCCGTCCCGGTGAGATAGCCGGGTTTCGTGCTCGCACAGAATGCGAGCAACTCGGCGATCTCCTCCGGTTGACCGAACCGCTCCAGCGCGGCGAACCGGAGCAGCTCCTCGGACCCGGCGTTCTTCTCCAGCCGGCCCATGTCGGTGTCGAAGCTGCCGGGGGAGACGGACAGGATGCGCGCGCCCCGTGCACCGAACGCGGCCGCCATCCGAGCGGAGTACCAGATCACGAACGCCTTGCTCAGCGAATAGGCGGTTCCGCTGGCACCGCGTCCGGTCAGTTCCGCGATCCGCGTCAGGCGAGATGTCATCCGGTGAGCGTTGGTCAGCGCGGATCGGAAGACCGGAATCGGAAGAAGAGCCCGGGGCATCATGTGGCCGGCCACCGAGGCCACGTTGACCAGCGCCGACCCGGGATGTGCACGTGCGAGGGCGGCCTCGGTGACATTCACGGTTCCGAGCGCGTTGATCCGTACGATCACCTCCGCGTTGCCCATGGAGGGGCTCACCCCGGCGGCGTGGACCACCGCGCGGGTCGGGCCGAGCGTGTGCGCACCGGCGAAGACCGTGTCCACCGCGGTCCGGTCGGTGATGTCGCACACCACGCCCGTCGCGTCGACGCGGAGTTCCGCCAGGTGCGCGACCGCCCGGTCGAGGACGTCCCGGTCCAGGTCGACGAGCACGACGCGGTGATCCCGACCCAGAATCGCTGCTGTGGCCAGTCCCATTCCCCGGCCGCCCCCGGTGATGATCGCGGTGGGCGAGGTGTCGTCCGTGGGCATCTCCCCGTCCGTCCCGGCCCCGGTCGGGGCTCAGTCGAGGACTGTACCGTCGTCGAGGTGGGACAGTGAGCCGTTGCCCGGCAATTCTCCGGTGGCGAGGTAGACCAGCCGGTTGGCGATGCTCACCGTGTGGTCGGCGAATCGCTCGTAGTACCGGGCGAGAAGGGCGAGATCAACCGCGGCCACGGAGCCGTACGGCCAGTCCTCGTCGGAGACCTGCTGCATCAGGGTGGAGTGGAGTCCGTCCACGGCGTCATCCTGAGCGTCGAGCATGAGCGCCTTCTCCACGTCACGCTCGGCGAACAGGTCGGTCAGCTGTCGAGCCATGGCCCCGTCCCGTTCGGCGAGTTCGCGGATGAGGGGGACGACGGCCTCGGGGACCACGGGATTGGGGTAGCGCCGGCGTGCCACTCGGGCGATGTGTCCGGCGAGGGCGGCCATGCGGGTGAAGTGCTCGACGATGTAGATGCCCGACACCACCTGGCGCAGGTCGCGGGCTACGGGTGCCTCGAGGAGGAGGAGCTCGAACGCGTGCTGCTCACTGACCTCGCGCAGCTCCTCCAACTCGGCGGCGCCGTCTATCACCTCCGTTGCCGCGGTCTCGTCACGCTCGAGTAGGGCTACGGTCGCGCGATCGAGCAGGCGAGTGTTGGTCTCGCAGAAACGGACGAGCTGGTCCGAGAACTCGTCGAGCTTGGAACGGAAGACGGTACGCATGCCACAACTGTAGTGAAACGAGGGTTGACCGGCGACGTCGTTCTCCCAGTGTTCACCGGATGACCACGTGGCGGGGGT
>CAMNYG010000025.1 GCA_946570335.1 uncultured Dietzia sp.
CTCGGGTGCTCCGGCGGCGAGCACGGGTCCGGCCGGGGTGCCCGGCTCCGCGGTCCCCGGGGCGAGCACGATGATGCCGCTGTGGTCAGTGCCGATCCCGAGCTCGGAGGCCGAGCAGATCATGCCCTCACTGGGCTTGCCGTAGGTGGTGCGCGCGCCGATCTCGAACCCGCCCGGCAGGACGGTCCCCGGCAGCGCCACCACGACGAGGTCGCCCTCGGCGAAGTTGCGGGCGCCACACACGATCTGCTGTGGCTCCTCGTTCCCGACGTCCACCAAACAGAATCGGATCGGCTTCTTGAAACCCTCGAGCTCGGAGATGCTGCTCACGCGGCCGATGGTGAGCGGCCCGGTGATCTCCGGGAGCGTCTCGGGCTCCCCCTCCACCTCGAGGCCGACGCGCACGAACGCGGCGTCGAGTTCGGCCGGGGTCACCGACCAGCCGTCGTTGGCCCGCTGCAGGATCTCGGTCAGCCAGGACTGCGCAATACGCACTGTGGGGTCCTTCGTAGTTCTCGGTGATGGGGTGGGCTCGGGCGGTGGGGCGCGGGGCGGGATGTCGGGTCGGGCCCGTGGGCGGCGACCGCCGCGGTGGGTGTCTGCTGATCAGTACCGGACGCCGAAAGGCAACGAGAATCGCACGTCGCCCTCGACCATGTCCCGCATGTCGGACAGTCCGTTGCGGAACTGCAGGGTGCGCTCCAGTCCCATGCCGAACGCGAAGCCGGAGTAGACCTCCGGATCGATCCCGCACGCGGTGAGCACGTTGGGATGCACCATGCCGCAGCCGCCCCACTCCACCCAGCCGGCGCCGCCCTTCTTACCCGGGAACCACACGTCGACCTCGGCGGAGGGTTCGGTGAACGGGAAGTAGTTGGGCCGCATGCGTGTGTGGGTCTCCGGGCCGAAGAGAGCCCGGGCGAACGCGTCCAGCGCGCCGCGCAGGTGAGCCATGGTCAGTCCCTTGTCGACGGCCAGCCCCTCGACCTGGTGGAACACCGGGGTGTGGGTGGCGTCGAGCTCGTCGGTCCGGAAGGTCCGGCCGGGACAGGCGACGTAGATGGGCGGTTCGCGGTCGAGCATCGTGCGGATCTGCACCGGCGAGGTGTGCGTGCGCAGGACCTGGCGGCTGCCCTCGGGCGCCACGTGGAAGGTGTCCTGCAGCGTGCGCGCGGGGTGGTCCGGGAGGAAGTTGAGCGCGTCGAAGTTGTAGTGCTCAGCCTCGATCTCCGGCCCCTCGGTGATCTCCCAGCCCATCGCCACGAACACGTCGGCGACCTGCTCGGTGATGATCGTGATGGGGTGCTGCGCCCCGACCGGACGGCGGTCGGACGGGACCGTCAGGTCGAGGGTCTCGGCGACCAGAACCGCCGCGTCGCGCTCGGCCTGCAGTACCGCCAGCCGTGCGTCGTAGGCCTGCTGGACCCGGCCGCGGGCCACGTTGACAGCCCTGCCGGCTGCCGCCTTCTGCTCCTTGGGCAGCGAACCGAGGCTCCGGCGCGCGAGTGCTATGGGGCTGCGGTCGCCCAGGTGAGCCGTCTTGGCGGCGGCCAGCGCGTCCAGGTCCGCCGCGGCAGCGAAGGCGGACTCCGCCTCCCCGGCGAAGCCGCCCAGCGACTCCTCGTCGACCCCGGGCGCGCCAGGATCCTCGACCGTGCTTCTGTCTTCGCTCACCTGTACCGCGCCCTCCCCGTGCCAGTGCTCCGACGACCGTCCCGGCGAGCCGGGATCGCGACTAGAAGCGTAGTCGATGGCCGGGCGCACCCCCGGTGTGCACACCCATGCAGAAGGGTAGGCGAACCTAACGCTCACTTTCTGACGGACGACGCAAGGCCGCCCGCACCCACCGCAGGAGAGAGACATTCATGACACTCAGGTCACACACGACGAGGGGGACGAGGCTGCTCGCCGGCGCCGCCGCCCTGATGATGGCGCTGGCCGGTTGCAGCAGCGGGACCACCGATGAGGAGGCGGGTGCCAACACCGCCCCAGCCTCCGAGGGCCAGTGGCCGCGCACGTTCACCAACGCCGACGGCTCCACCACCACCATCGAGGCCCAGCCCGAGCGGATCGTCTCCACTGTGTCCGTCACCGGCACATTGCTGTCGATCGACGCCCCGGTCGTGGGTAGTGGCGCAGGCGGTAACGGCGAGTTCTTCGGCCAGTGGGCCGACATCGCCGAGGAACAGGACGTGGAGACGCTCTGGAGCGCCGGATCGGTGGACCTCGAGGCCCTCATCGGCGTCGAACCGGATCTCATCGTCACTTCCGCCAGCGGGGCAGACTCGCTGACAGACAACCTCGGTGACCTCCAGGACATCGCCCCGACCATCGTCGTGGACAACGCCGGCCAGACCTGGCAGGAACTCGCTGAGGACCTGGGCGAGGCCACCGGACTCGAGAGCGAGGCCGAGGAGTCCGTCAGAGAATTCGACGCCTACGTGGCCGACGCAGCGGGCAAGATCACCGTTCCCGAGGGCACCGCCAACATCATCTCCTACAACGGACCAGGCGAGAACAACCCGATCGCCCGTGCCGGTTCCGCCCAGGCCGGGATCCTCACCGAGCTCGGCTTCGAGATCGAAGACCCCCCGGTCGAGTGGCACACCCAGCCTCAGGACCGCGAGGACTTCGTGTGGGCCACCTACGAGAACCTCACCGAACTCACCGCCAACACCACCTTCATCCTGACGAAGAACAACGAGGGGGCCCGGGCCTTCGCCGAAGACCCGGTTCTTGCGAACCTGCCGTCGGTCGAGAACGACTCCGTGTACGGACTCGGGGAGAACTCCTTCCGGATCGACAAGTTCAGCGCCACCGAGATCGTCGACGGCGTGGTGGAGAACTTCGGCGGGTGATCACCGCACCCCCACTGACGACGAGTCCGGGCAGCCATCGCACGCGGCGTCTGCCCGGACTCGTGGCGATGGCACTGCTCATCGTCGCCACGACCGTGCTCAGCATCGTCGTGGGCACCCGCGACATCTCCCTTGAGACGATCTGGCAGGCGCTCACCGCTTTCGACCCCACCAACACCGAGCACCTGCTCATCCGTCAGTCCCGGATCCCGCGCGCGCTGAACGCCGTGGTCGTGGGACTCGCACTCGGAACCGCCGGAACGATCATGCAATCCCTGACCCGCAATCCGCTGGCCGAACCCGGTCTGCTCGGGATCAACTCCGGCGCCGCGGCCGCGATCGCCGTCGGAATCTCTTTGTTCGGGATCGTGAGCGTGACCGGGTATCTGGTGCTCGGCCTCATCGGTGCCGCCGCCGCCTCCGCTCTGGTCTTCCTCCTCGGAGGCGTCCGCAAGGGCACCAATCCGGTCCGGCTCGTCCTCTCCGGCGCGGCACTCACCGCCGTCCTGGCCTCCCTGACCCAGATCGTGCTGCTCAACAGCCCCGAGAACGTCTACGACCGCTACCGCCACTGGATGGTCGGCTCACTCGCCGGCCGCGGCACCGACGTCCTCGTAGCCGTGACCGCACTCGTCGCGGTGGGCCTGGTGATGGCCTACGCACTCTCCCGCTCACTGGACGTGGTGTCCCTTGGAGAGGACGCCGGACGCGCGCTCGGAGCCTCCCCGAACCGGGTGTGGGTGCTGGCAGGCCTCGTCGTCGTCCTCGCCGGGGCCGCCACCGCCGGTGCCGGACCAATCGTCTTCCTCGGGCTCGCCGCGCCCCACCTCGCGCGAATGATGGTCGGCGTGGACCACCGTTGGCTACTCCCCTACTCCGCCGCGATCGCATCGGTCATGATCACCGCCGCGGACGTCCTCGGTCGCGTCCTCGCACCACCGGCCGAGATCCCCGTGGGGATCATGGTCGCGATCATCGGCGGGCCCTTCTTCATCGCCCTCGTCAGGCGCAGGAAACTGGTACACCTATGATCCCTCCGCCCGCGAACCCCGCACATCAGCCTGGTCCGGCCCGCACGCCCGGCGCCGACGCGATCGCCGCCGCGCAGCCCACCGGCATGATCCTGCGCCTCGGTCCGATCACGCTACGCACCTCCCCCCGCACCATCACTGTCACCGCCGGACTGATCGTGGCCGCCGTGGTCCTGGGCGCGGTGGGGATGACCGTGGGCTCGTCGTCCCTGCCGATCGGCGACGTGGTGGCCGCGCTGCTGAACGGGATAACCGGCGGTCCCGACCTCGGCAAGGCCTCCAAGATCGTGCTGGATATCCGCCTGCCCCGGGTGGTCACGACCGTCTTCGCCGGCGCCGCACTGGGACTGTCCGGCGCGGTGTTCCAGTCCGTGTCCCGCAACGCCCTCGGCTCGCCCGAGATCATCGGTTTCACCACCGGCGCCGCGACCGGCGCGATCATCCAGATCATCGTCTTTGACGCCGGTCCCGTGACCGTCGCGCTCGGCGCCGTGCTCGGCGGACTGGTCACGGCCGTCGTGGTCTACCTGCTCTCGGTGAAGAACCGGATCACCGGCGGATATCGACTCATCCTGGTCGGCATCGGGGTCGGTGCGGTGCTGCAGGCGGTCAACAACCTTCTGCTGGTCACGGGTGATCTCGACTCCGCCATCACCGCGAATTTCTGGCTGTCCGGCTCGCTCGACGCCCGCGGGTGGGCGCACGCGCTGCCGGTGATGATCGGGGCGCTCGTGGCGATCCCGCTGCTGCACGCCCTCGGCCGACGCGCGACACTCATGGAGATGGGCGACGACACCGCCAGCCAGCTCGGGATTCGCGTCGAACGGACCAGACTGCAGCTCATCGCCGTAGCGGTTCTCCTTGCGGCGCTGGCCACCGCCACCGCCGGCCCCATCGCCTTCATCGCGCTCGCGGCCCCACAGTTGGCCACCCGACTCACCCGGGCACCGGGAATGCCGGTCTTCACCGCCGCGGTGACCGGCTCGACACTCCTCGTCGTGGCCGATCTGCTCGCACGATCGGTGCCCGTACTGGCCACCGCCCCAATCGGCCGGGTCACCGGCGTGGTGGGCGGGCTCTATCTGATCTGGCTCCTCACCCGGACGAAACAGGTGTGAATCAACGATGACAACCGAGAAGACACCCGTCGGGGACGTCCTGGACCGCACGGCGATCGAGGGCCGCCAACTGACCCTGTCTTATGACGACCGCCGGATCATCGAGGACCTCGACGTGCAGATCCCGCACGGCGAGATCACCGTGATCCTTGGTCCCAACGCCTGCGGCAAGTCCACCCTCCTTCGAGCACTGGCCCGTCTGCTCATCCCGCAGCACGGGGACGTCCTGTTGGGAGGCGAGGAGATCCGGAAGATGCCACCCAAGGCGCCCGCCCGCCGACTGGGGCTGCTGCCCCAGACGTCGACGGCACCGCCCGGGATCACCGTCGTTGACCTCATCGCGCGCGGCCGCTTCCCCCATCAACGGATGTTGAGCCAGTGGTCCGAGGCCGATCAGCTCGCCGTGGCACGCGCTATGGAGGCGACCCGGACGACACCGCTGGCCGACCGGTTGGTCGAAGAGCTCTCCGGCGGTCAGCGGCAACGGGTGTGGATTGCCATGGTGCTCGCGCAGAACACCCCCGTGATGCTGCTCGACGAACCCACCACCTACCTCGACATCTCGCATCAACTCGAGGTGATGGAGCTCGTCCGACACCTCAACCGGGACGAGGGGCGGACGGTGGCCCTCGTGCTCCACGACCTCAACCAGGCCTGCCGGTACGCCGACCACCTCATCGTGATGAGCGACGGTCGCATCGCCTCGCGAGGCCGACCCGACGAGGTCATGACCGAAAAGCTCCTGGCCGAGGTCTTCTCGCTGGAGGCCCGGGTGGTACCGGACCCGGTGTTCGGCTCACCGCTCGTCGTCCCGCTGCGCAGCCTGGAGACCTCCACGCCCTCACATCACGCCACCCCGGAAGCCCACAGTCTGGATCGCCCATGACGCCCTCGGGAAGTCTCCAGCCCACCTCTGCCGGTGTCCCGCGCACCCCGCCCGATATCTCAGGCGCCCCGGAACCCCGCCACGCCCACAGCCCGACGCTCGCCGACGCGGCAGGCCGCCTCGCCCGGGGTGAGCTGACAGTCGACGAGTTCTGGCGGACGACCGGACTGCGGCGGCCGCTCGTGGAGCCCGACCCTGCGGATCCGTCCGCACGGATCGTCACCTTTCTCTGGCGCGACCCCGACGCAGAACATGTGTACGTCGGGGTGAACAAGGTGACCCACGGGCCCGAGCAGGGGGCGATGACCCGACTCGCGGGAACCGACATCTGGTACCTGTCGGTGGTGCTCGACGCGCGATGGCGCGGGACCTACGGATTCGTACCGTTGGACGCCGACAGCTGGCGGGACCTCGTCGACACCGGGGCCCGCCCCGCGATTCGTCTGCTGCGGGAATCCACCGTGCCGGACCCCGGAAATCCGCTGGTCGAGCTGTCCCACCTCGGGGATCCACTGTCAGTGGCCGAGCTCGACCTTGCACCCGCACAGCCCTGGCTC
The DNA here is from genome assembly GCA_946570335.1 of uncultured Dietzia sp. Lineage (GTDB taxonomy): Bacteria > Actinomycetota > Actinomycetes > Mycobacteriales > Mycobacteriaceae > Dietzia. Next base: position 6,451 of record CAMNYG010000025.1, read on the forward strand.
ACCGCGCCCGGCGGGGCGGGACGGTCCGTGAGGCGTCCGCCCGAACCGGTCCAGGGGCCCGCGGATCGCACGTTGTGGGTCACCACTCCCCCGGACTACGGCGCCGAACACGCGCCGGATGCACCTGTACTGCTGGTCCTGGACGGAGAGGTCTGGCTCCGCCGAGGCCACGTCCTGGACTCGGTCGCCGCCCTCGCCGCGACCGGGCGCATCCGTCCACCCGTGGTGGTCCACGTCGACAACGGCCCGCCCGAGCGGCGCCTGACCGAGCTGTCCATCGATTCGGGGATGGCCGATGAGCTGGCGCTTGAGATCGTTCCGTGGCTCAGGTCGCGCCACCCGGTGAGCGCACGGCCCACCGACGTGCTGGTCGTGGGCCAGAGCCTGGGAGGCCTGACCGCTCTCAAGACCCTCATCGATCATTCCCATACGGTCGGCGCAGCGATCGCCCAGTCCTCCTCGCTGTGGCAGGACGGCATGATCGAGCGACTCCGCGCGAGCGGTCCGGGTGAGCGTCGGCTCTGGCTGGAGGTGGGAACGCGGGAACCGGTCCTGATGGAGCCCCACCGCCGGTTGTACGACGAGCTGGCATCCGGACCGGTCGAGGTGGTGGCCTACGTGGAGTTCGAGGGCGGTCACGACGCGGCGTGCTGGAGGGGCGGTATCGGCGACGCGCTCGCCGTGCTCCTCGCGCACGACTGATCAGGAGCGAGGCTCAGACCACTCCGTTCTCGAAGGCGTACACAACCACCTGAGCACGGTCACGCAGCCGGAGCTTCTGCAGGACCCGCCGTACATGGGTCTTGACGGTCTCCTCGGAGATGAACAGCACCTCGGCGATCTCCGCGTTGGACCGTCCGGTCGCGACCTGTTCGACGGTCTCCCGTTCCCGCGGTGTGAGGGAGGTGAGCTCAGCCGGTTCGCGGCGCGGTCGACGAACTCGTGCCACCGCGTCCTCGATCAGGCGACGGGTCACTGTGGGCGCCAGCAGGGCCTCGCCGGTGACGGCGACACGAACGGCCCGGAACAACTCCTCGGCGGGCGCGTCCTTGAGGAGGAACCCTGAGCATCCGATCCGCAGCGCCTCGTAGACGTAGTCGTCCAGATCGAACGTGGTGAGCATGATGATGCGCGGGGCCGGGTCGTTGCCGGAGTCGAGGACGCGCCTCGCGGCCTCCAGCCCGTCCATCTCCGGCATGCGGACGTCCATGAACACCACGTCGGGCCGGAGCGCGTCCACCTTCGCAACCGCCTCGGCACCGTCCGCGGCGTCCCCGATGACCGCTATGTCGGGTTGGGATCCGAGCAGCGCGGCGAAGCCCTGACGCACCATCGCCTGGTCATCAACAATCAGCACCGAAATGGTCACGGGAGTCAGCCTAGACCTGGCGAGGTCCGCTTCCCGGCCCTCGCCAAGCCACGCAGTGGAATTTCCGCGGTGACGGTGAAACCTCCGTCGGAGGCGGGCAACGCGGAGAACGATCCGCCCACGGCGCGGACCCGGGCTGACATCCCGGTGATTCCCGTACCGCCGCCGGTGCCGGGCACGACGAGGGTGCCCGGCACCGCCGGGCCGTTGTCCACCTCGAGGGTCGCCGTGGGTGGTATCCCCTTCTCCTCGACGGTGCTGACCGAGAGCGCGACGACGACGAGCCCGCCCGGCGCATGGCGGGTGGCGTTGGCGAGCGACTCCTGGAGCACACGGTGCAGGACCACCCCGGCGGTCTCGTCGATCCGGTCGATCTCCCCGGTGAGCTGCCAGGTGATGTCGACGCCCGAACGGCGGGCGGCCAGGAGCGTGGGCTCGATCTGGTCGGCGCCGACCGGCTCCACGGACGGCTTCTCCGCATCGGTGCGCAGCACCCCGAGAAGTCCCCGCACCTCGTCGAGCGCGGTGCGTGCGGTCTCGGCGATCGAGTCGAATTCTGCGTGGATCGCCGGGGTGACTCCCTGCAACCGGTACGGAGCCGACCGGGACTGCACCACGATCATGGACATCTGGTGGGCCACCACGTCGTGTAGGTCGCGCGCGAGGTGATTGCGTTCCTCGGCCAGCAGCCGCAACTCGGACTGCCGGCTGGTCCGCTCCGACTCGCGTGCCAGGCGCAGGTTCGAGTTCTCCAGTTGGCGGCGCGATGCCACCAGCCACCGCACGAGAAGCAACACCGACGAGAAGACCGCGACCCCGATCATCCAGCCCACGGACACCTCGACACCCGGGTTCAACGCCATCAGGAGGATGGTCACCCCGACAGCGAACGCGACCCGGACCGGTCGTTCGGCGAGGATCACCGCGGCCAGACACACGGCCAGCGCGAGATGGAACACGACAGGCCAGCCCAGAGCGAATGCCGGCTCCGTCCGCAACGGCACGGACACCGCGCACGCAACGGCAACCACACACCATGCGAGGAAGGGCGCACGGCGCGCCGCCGCCACCGGGAGGGCCCCCAGCGCGGCGATGATCGGCACGAGCACCGTCCACGCCGAGTGGGTGATGAAGTAGGTGGGCCAGGCCACCGCGAAGAAGATGAGCGCGAGCGCGACGAGAGCGAGATCCCCCTCGTGAGTTCGCAGCGCGCCGACGAGGCGGGCGCGGCGATCCCGGGTGACGGCTTCCCGGGTGCGGGACCATGCGTGGTCGGGCCCGGCGGTGTCGGGCTCGGCGGGGAGCCTGTCCTCTTCTGATCGCATGGTCACAACGGTATGCCCGGCCGCCGTACCCGGACATCCCTCTGGGGAGTGACTTCGCCGTCCCCCGGGCGGGCTACCCCCCGCGAGTGACCCCGAGATCACCTTCGGCGGGGATCCGCCCGGCGGGTCAGCGTCCCTAATTTCGCCCTCATGCCCCGACCTCCGAGCCACCCGAAACCGCCTACCGTCCCGGACACCTCGAATCGGCCGACCGGTGAACACCGCTCGGGCGTCGCGAGCCGGTCTCGAGGACCGAGATCCCGGGCCGCCGCCGGTGTGGGTGCGGCGCTGGCGGGTGTCGTCGTCGTCATCGGGTTCTTCGTCGGCACCGTCGCCGGGGCCGCGCCGATGCCCGCGGCCCCGGGTCACGCCCTCGACACCGACCTCACCAGCCCGCGCGGCACCGACACCGGAAAAACCACGGCGATCGCCGCTCTCGCCGCCGCGCGGAAGATCGCGGACGGCACCCCGGGCACCGACATGGTGTCCCCTGCCGTGGTTGTCGACCTCGGTTACGCGCCGGTGGTAGAGCGGACGTCGGCCGCCAAGGGCACAGGCGACTGCTCGTCCCCGGTGCCGCTCCCGCGGTCGTTCGAACCCGCCTGCCGCGTACACGACCTGGGCTACGACCTTCTGCGCGTGGCGCACCGACACCAGGTTCCGATCCCACCCGGGCTCCGGTCCGACCTCGACGCCCTGTTGGCGCGACAGCTGCACGAGTCGTGCGAGGGGCGGACGGCGTGCACGGTGATGGCGGACATCGCCCACGCGGCCGTCCACCTCAACACCGTGCGCCAGAGGCACGGTGCGCCCGTCGAGGAAACGCTGCCGTGGTGACCCGGGTCGTCGCGCGGATCACGTTCTACGCCATGGTCATATACATGCTGGTGGGCGCGCTGGGGTCCGTCGTGTGGTGGGCACTCGACTCGGGGCCGCTGGCAACGGATCCGCGTCTCGTCCTGAACGACCCGGCCGCGTCGCCCGCCATCCGCGTATACGGCGACCACCCCGGTCTCGACCCGGACCACGCGGCGCGGCTGACCACCGACGCCCTCGTCGCTGCCGGCGGATTCGACAGGTCCATCCTGCTGGTGACCATCCCCACCGGGTCGGGGTGGGTCGACCCCGCGCAGGTGACGGCGATCGAGGACTGGTCCGGGGGCGACGTGGCGACGGTGGCGATGCGCTACTCCTCCGCGCCCTCGGCAGCCGTGTACGCACTCCGACCGGAGCTGGCGGCTGACTCCGCACACGCGATCCTCGCCGAGATCACCTCGCGGCTCCGTGCCCTCCCCCGCGACGACCGTCCGCGGCTGGTGGTCCACGGACTGAGCCTGGGCGCGCAGGCCGGGGCG
>CAMNYG010000026.1 GCA_946570335.1 uncultured Dietzia sp.
GCTGCGGGGGAGACGCCCCGGCCCGCGCGGGCCGGGGCGGTGGGGGGGCTCCCGCGCCTTCTCCGGTGCGCTGGCGGGTCTGGGGCCCCCCCCCCCGGCGGGCTGGGGGGCCACCACCCCGGGCGGCCGCCGTGGAACGGGTATCGACGCCATCGAATGGGCTCGACGTGGCCAGGAGCTCGGGGTGGGGGAGATCCTGCTCAACTCGATGGACGCCGACGGTACCAAGGCGGGCTTCGACCTGGCGATGGTCCGTGCGGTCCGTGAGGCGGTGACCATCCCCGTCATCGCCTCGGGTGGCGCCGGAGCGGTCGAGCACTTCGCACCCGCCGTTCACGCCGGCGCGGATGCCGTGCTCGCCGCCAGCGTCTTCCATTTCGGTGAGATGACGATCAGTGACGTCAAGAAGGCGATGGCCGCAGAGGGGATCACCGTCCGATGAGCGGGTATGTCCTCGATCCGGCGGTCGCCGACCGCCTGTCCCGGACGCCGGACGGGCTGGTCGCCGCGGTCGTACAGGACGCGACTTCCGGCCGGGTGCTCATGATGGCGTGGATGGACGACGCCGCCCTGGCGGAAACCCTGGCGACCCGGCGCGGCGTCTACTTCTCGCGGTCCCGCGGACAGCGGTGGGTCAAGGGGGAGACCTCCGGCCACGTCCAGCATGTGCGCAGCGTCGAGATCGACTGCGACGGCGACACCGTGCTGCTCCGTGTGAACCAGACCGGCGCCGCCTGTCACAACGGAACCACCAGCTGCTTCGATACCGCCACTCTTTTGAGGGAGGACTGAACCCCGTGCCTTTCATCCAGATCAATCAGCTCGGCGGAATGCCGGCGGCGGACAAGGCCCGTGTGATCGAGGCCGTCACCGCTGCCTACGCCGAGGCCTCCGGCAAGGATCCGGCCAAGGTGTGGGTCCACGTCGCCGACATGCCCCACGAATCCTTCGGTGTCGGTGGCCGGGTCCTCGGATGAGCACCCGCACCACCACCTTCGAGCAATTCCGGGCCCTGGCCGTCGGCCATCGCGTGGTACCTGTCGTGCGAACGGTCCTCGCGGATTCGGAGACCCCGCTGTCCGCCTACGTCAAGCTCGCCGCTGACCGGCCGGGTACCTTCCTGCTGGAGTCCGCAGAGCACGGAAGGTCCTGGTCGCGCTGGTCGTTCATCGGGTGCGGCGCGGCCGCAGCACTGACCGTCGACACTGCCGGTGAAGCCACCTGGTGGGGGAACGTGCCGGCGGGTGCGCCGACCGGTGGGGATCCGGTCGATGCACTTCGCAGGACATTGGAACTGCTCCGCACCGATCCGATCGAGGGGCTTCCGCCTCTGACATCCGGGATGGTGGGCTTCCTCGGCTACGACATCGTTCGTCGACTCGAGCGGATCGATCCCGACACCCTCGATGATCTCCGGGTGCCGGAGCTCCTTCAGTTGTTGGCCACCGATCTGGCCGCCTTCGATCATCACGAGGGCCGCATCCACCTCATCGCCAACGCCGTCAACTGGGACGGGAGCGACGAGAGGGTTGAGGAGGCCTACGAGGACGCGGTGGCGCGGGTCGAGTCGATGACCGCCCGTCTGGCGGCACCGGGACAGGGCGGCGTCAGTGTCTTCGACACCCCGGCGCCCCGGATCCGTCGGCGCACCGACGAGGCGACGTATCACGCACGGGTGGCGGACATCATCGAGCAGATCCACGCCGGTGAGACGTTTCAGGTCGTGTTGAGTCAGCGGTTCGAGGTCGACACCGAGGCGTCGCCGCGTGACGTCTACCGGATTCTGCGCACCACCAACCCGAGCCCGTACATGTTCCTGCTCACGGTGCCCGACGGCACCGGCGCCGACGGTTTCGGCGGCACGGCGTTCACGGTGGTCGGCTCCAGCCCCGAGGCGCTCGTCACGGTGAAGGACGGCGTGGCCACCACCAACCCCATCGCCGGCACCCGGCCCCGTGGGCGGGACGAGGAGCACGATCTCCTGCTGGCCAAGGACATGACCGAGGACGCCAAGGAGAACGCCGAGCACCTCATGCTGGTGGATCTCGGTCGCAACGATCTGGGGCGGGTGTGCGCCTCGGGGACTGTGGAGGTCACCAAGTTCCGCCAGGTCGAGCGCTACAGCCATGTCATGCACATGGTCTCGACCGTCTCGGGCCGACTGGCCGAGGGACGCACTGGTCTCGACGCGGTGACCGCCTGCTTCCCGGCCGGCACCCTTTCCGGCTCACCCAAGCCGCGCGCGTTGCAGATCATCGAGGACCTCGAGGACACCCGCCGCGGTGTCTACGGGGGAGTGGTCGGGTATCTCGATTTCGCCGGCAACACCGACCAGGCCATCGCGATCCGGTCCGCGGTCATCAAGAACGGCACGGCGTACGTCCAGGCGGGCGCGGGGATCGTCGCGGACTCGGTCGCGGCGTCCGAGGACGAGGAATGTCAGAACAAGGCGCTGGCTGTCCTGCGGGCCGTGGCCGCCGCGGAGACCCTGCGCGATGCCGGGAGCCCGCCCGACGAGGAGGGGTCGCGGTGACGCACCGTGCCCGACTTCTGGTGCCGGTGATCCTGCTTCTCATCGGGGCCGCCCTGCTGTGGGTCGCATCGCGGGCCACGTGGCTCGAGGTGGTGGCGTTCAACGACCAGTCCGGGCCGGTCGCCCGGACCCTCACCGGGAGCGACTGGCAACCCGCGCTGGCTCCGCTGGCGCTCGGAGGGGTCGCCGCGGTCGCCGCCGTGGCGCTGGTGCGGGGCATGGGCGCCCGCGTGGTGGGTGTCGTCATCGCCCTTCTCGGCGTCGCTGCGGCGTCGCTGCTGTTGTCCGGTGTCGGTGAGGTCGACGAGGACCGGGTCCACTCCGTCGTCACCGGCACGGAGGGGCCGGCGCGCACCGATGCGGGGCCCGGAGCCGAGGGGTCGGCGGCTGTCCCGGTGTGGTCGCAGATCACGGAGGTCTCCACGAGCTCGACCGGTCTCGCGGCCACCGGTGCTGGTGCGTTGGCTCTACTCGCCGCGGGACTGGTCGTGATGATCCGGCCGGCGCACGCGGTGCGCCGTGATGACCGCTACGTGACGCCGGGCGCCCGGCGGGCGGAGGCGACCGGTACCGTGGACGGCGAGCAGGAGTCGGGCCGCGACTTCTGGCAGGATCTGGACGACGGGCGCGACCCGACCGAGTGACGTACTGACCCGGGAGGTCCCGATTCGGGAACCCCGGCCCGGGCCTCTATTGTTGATCTCGATCACACTTTTCCCCCATTTCTGCTGAGGGAGGTCACGGTGGGCACCGTGCTCGACTCGATTCTCGACGGCGTCCGCGAGGACGTCGCGGCCCGCGAGGCGGTTATCGACCTGGAGTCGGTGAAGAAGGCGGCCAGGTCGGCTCCGGCACCGCTCGACGCGCTGAAGGTTCTACGTGACCCGGGGGTCGGTGTCATCGCGGAGGTCAAGCGGTCGAGCCCTTCGAAGGGGCGGCTCGCCGACATCCCGGATCCGGCCGACCTGGCCCGGATGTACGAGGACGGGGGCGCGCGGATCATCTCGTGCCTGACCGAGGAACGCCGTTTCAACGGCAGCCTGGCGGATCTCGACGCTGTGCGTCGCGCAGTAGATATCCCGGTGCTGCGCAAGGATTTCGTCGTGGGGCCGTACCAGATCCACGAGGCGCGGGCGCACGGTGCCGACCTCGTCCTGCTGATCGTCGCCGCACTCGAGCAGGATGCCCTGGTCTCGCTGCTGGATCGCACCGAGTCTCTCGGTATGACCGCGTTGGTGGAGGTCCACACCGAGGAGGAGGCGGACCGCGCCCTGGAGGCCGGAGCGTCGGTGATCGGTGTCAACGCCCGCAACCTCAAGACTCTCGAGGTCGACCGCGACGTGTTCTCCCGCATCGCACCGGGCCTGCCGTCGCACGTCGTCAAGATCGCCGAGTCCGGTGTCCGGGATGCGTCCGACCTGTTGGCGTACGCCAGCGTGGGCGCCGACGCTGTGCTCGTGGGGGAGGGACTGGTGACGCAGGGCGATCCGCGCGCCGCGTGCAACGCGCTGGCCACGGCGGGCGCGCACCCGTCCTGCCCTCAGGGACCCCGCTAGTACCGTCTGCCGGGCTTCCGGCAGACTGGGAGCGTGACTTCCAACGATCTGCCACCACTTCCGTCGATGGGGGACGTCCTTCGTACCCCGACCGGCCACGAGCCTGATCAGAAGGGCCATTGGGGGCTGTTCGGGGGGCGCTATGTGCCCGAAGCGCTCATGGCGGTGATCGACGAAGTGACCGACGCCTACGCCAAGGCCCGCGTCGACGAGGAGTACCTGGCGCAGCTGGACCGGCTCCAGCGGCACTATTCCGGTCGCCCGTCACCGCTGTATGAGGCCGAGCGGTTCGGCGCCGAGGTGGGTGCGCGCGTGTTCCTCAAGCGTGAGGATCTCAACCACACCGGCTCCCACAAGATCAACAATGTCCTGGGCCAGTCGCTGCTGGCCAAGCGGATGGGCAAGACACGCGTCATCGCGGAGACGGGCGCCGGTCAACACGGGGTCGCCACCGCCACGGCGTGTGCGCTTCTGGGGCTGGAGTGCAAGATCTACATGGGCGCGGTCGACGTGCGGCGTCAGGCGCTGAACGTGGCCCGGATGCGGCTGCTCGGCGCAGAGGTGGAGGCGGTGGAGATCGGCTCGGCCACGCTCAAGGACGCGATCAACGAGGCCATGCGCGACTGGGTGTCCCGGGCCGAGGACACGTATTACGCGTTCGGTACCGCGGCGGGGCCGCACCCGTTCCCGGCGATGGTCCGCGACTTCCAGCGGATCGTCGGCACCGAGGCGCGCGCGCAGATGCTCGACCAGGCCGGTCGGCTTCCGGACGCGGCGGTCGCCTGCGTCGGCGGTGGTTCCAACGCGATCGGATTGTTCCATCCGTTCATCGACGACGCGGCTGTTCGTCTCGTGGGCTGCGAGGCGGGCGGGGACGGCGTGGAGTCGGGCCGCACCGCCGCGACGGTCAACGCCGGTCGTCCGGGTGTCTTCCAGGGTTCGTACGCCCATCTGATGCAGGACTCCGACGGCCAGACCATCGAGTCCCATTCCATCTCCGCCGGTCTGGACTACCCGGGTGTGGGGCCGGAGCACTCGCACCTGTCGCAGATCGGACGCGCCGAGTACCGCCCGGTCACGGACGTCCAGGCCATGGACGCATTCGCGCAGCTGTGCCGCACCGAGGGCATCATCCCGGCGATCGAGTCGGCGCACGCGGTCGCCGGTGCGGCGCAGCTCGCCGCCGACGGCGTCGAGGTGATCCTGGTGAACGTGTCGGGTCGTGGCGACAAGGACGTCGACACCGCCGCGCGGTGGTTCGGATTGTTGGGCGGGGGAACCCCGCCCGAAGTGGGGGTCGATGCGAGCCGGGCCGACGACGACGGCGAGTGCGCTCTCGCGGACGGGGGAGTCGAGGGATGAGTGTTCTCAGCAACGTGTTCGAGAGGTGTCGTGCCGAGGGCCGGGCGGCACTGATCGGTTACTACCCGGCGGGCTTTCCGACGCTCGAGGGCTCGATCGAGGCGGTGCGGACGATGGTCGCACGTGGTTGTGACGTCGTCGAGGTCGGCATCCCGTACTCCGATCCGATGATGGACGGGCCCACCATCCAGGCGGCCGCGAACACGGCTCTCGATGCGGGCTTCCGGGTCCGCGACACCTTCGAGGTGGTCCGTGCGGTCGCCGAGGCCGGGGCCGTGCCGGCGGTCATGAGCTACTGGAATCCGATCCTGCAGTACGGGGTGGAGCGCTTCGCGGCCGATTTCGCCGCTGCGGGGGGAGCGGGTGTCATCACCCCGGATCTCATCCCCGACGAGGCGGACGAGTGGATCGAGGCCACCGACGCGCACGGCGTGGACAGGGTGTTCCTGGTGGCGCCCTCGTCCACGCCGGAGCGCCTGGCCATGACGCTGTCGAAGACCGGTGGGTTCGTCTACGTCCAGGCCGTCATGGGTGTCACCGGCGCCCGCGACGTCGTCACGGACGCCCCCAGAGTCCTCACCGCTCGCGTGCGGGAGATCTCCGACCTGGCGTGTGGCGTGGGGCTCGGGGTCCGCAACGGCGACCAGGCCGCGGAGATCGCCTCGTACGCTGACGGCGTGATCGTCGGCTCGGCACTCGTGACCGCGGCCTCGGAAGGTCTCGAGGAGTTGGGCCGTCTCACTGCGGAGCTCGCCGAGGGCGTCCGACGACCGGGGAGCACCTCATGATCCCCAGCCCGCCCCAGGGGGTCTGGGAGATCGGACCCTTCCCGCTGCGTGCCTACGCGCTCTGGATCATCCTCGGGATCATCGTGGCGATCTGGTGGGGAGAGAAGCGCTGGGTCGCCCGTGGCGGCCGGGCCGGTGTGGTCGTCGACACCGCACTGTGGGCCATCCCATTCGGACTGATCGGTGGACGCGTGTATCACGTCGCCACCGATTGGTACCGCTACTTCGGGGAGGGGCGCGATCCCGTCGACGCACTGAAGATCTGGGACGGCGGCCTCGGGATCTGGGGTGCGGTCGCGTTCGGCGCTCTCGGTGCCTACATCGGTCTGCGCCAGCAGGGGATCCGCGCACTCGGGGCACTCGGTGACTCGGTGGCGCCCGGAATCGTGTTGGCACAGGGCATCGGCCGGTTGGGTAACTACTTCAACCAGGAACTGTACGGCCGGGAGACCGATGTCCCGTGGGCCCTGGAGATCTACCAGCGCTACGACGAGACCTATGGGTATTCGGAGACGATCGGACGCTCCACCGGACAGGTGCTGGCGACCGTGCACCCCACGTTCCTCTACGAGCTGCTGTGGAACGTGCTCGTGGCGCTGCTGTTGGTGTTGATCGACCGTCGCTACCGACTCGGTCACGGCCGGGTCTTCGCACTGTATGTCGCGCTGTACTGCTTCGGACGGTTCTGGGTGGAGCTGCTGCGTGCGGACGAGGCCACCGAGGTCTTCGGTCTCCGGATCAACACCATCGTCTCGGTGATCGTCATGGTGTTCGCGCTGATCTACTTCTGGCGGGTACGCAGGGGCCGCGAGGACCCGTCCGAGTTGCGCGCCGCGGGTGACACCGGTGACGCGTCGGAGGACGAGGCGCCCCCGTTGGCCGGTCGTTGACGTCCGGTTCACCGGCAGGCAGACAGAGAGGACTAGATTGGTTGGAGTGAACCGTCGTACCAAGATCGTCTGCACCCTGGGCCCTGCCGTCGCCTCCGAAGCCGGCATCCGTGAGCTCGTCGATGCCGGAATGGATGTCGCACGGCTGAACTTCAGTCACGGCGAGCATGCCGATCACGAGGCGAACTACCGCTGGGTCCGTAAGGCCTCGGATGAATCCGGCCGCGCGGTGGGCGTGCTGGCCGACCTGCAGGGGCCCAAGATCCGGCTCGGCCGCTTCATCGAGGGCAGGCACGTGTGGGCCGAGGGCGACCGCGTGGTGATCACCGTCGCGGACGTGGAGGGCACCAAGGAGCGCGTCTCCACCACGTACAAGGGGCTCGCGGATGACGCGCGTCCGGGTGACCGTCTGCTCGTGGATGACGGCAACATCGGACTCACCGTCGAGCGGGTCGACGGTGAGGACGTGCACTGCCTCGTCACCGAGGGCGGCACGGTGTCCAACAACAAGGGTGTGTCCCTGCCCGGGATGAACGTCTCGGTTCCTGCGCTGAGCGAGAAGGACATCGCGGACCTTCGCTTCGCGCTCGACCTGGGCGTGGATTTCATCGCGTTGTCCTTCGTCCGGTCCCCGGCGGATGTGGACCTGGTGCACGAGATCATGGACGAGGTCGGAGTCCACGTGCCCGTGATCGCCAAGCTCGAGAAGCCCGAGGCCATCAAGAACCTCGAGTCCATCGTGTTGGCGTTCGACGCGATCATGGTGGCGCGCGGTGACCTGGGCGTGGAGCTCCCGCTGCAGGAGGTGCCGCTCGTGCAGAAGCGCGCCATCCAGATCGCCCGCGAGAACGCCAAGCCCGTGATCGTCGCCACCCAGATGTTGGAGTCGATGATCGGGAACTCGCGGCCCACGCGTGCAGAGGCCTCGGATGTGGCGAATGCGGTGCTCGACGGCGCGGACGCGGTGATGCTGTCCGGCGAGACGTCGGTGGGCAAGTACCCCATCGATGCGGTGCGGACGATGTCCTCGATCGCGTTGGCCGTCGAATCGGATTCCACCGCGGCGCCCGACCTGGTCCACATCCCCCGCACGAAGAGAGGCGTGATCTCGTATTCGGCCCGCGAGATCGGCGAGCGGCTGGGCGCCAAGGCACTCGTCGCGGTCACGTCTACCGGCGACACCGTGCGACGGCTGGCCCGGCTGCACAGTCACCTGCCGCTGATCGCGATCACGGGCGACCCCCGTATCCGCAGCCAGCTGGCGCTGACGTGGGGTACGGAGACGTTCCTCACCGATCGGATCAACGACACCGCGGAGGTCGTCAAGGTCACCGACGAGATGTTGCTTCCTCTCGAGGGGTACAACAAGGACGATCTGATCGTGCTCGTGGCCGGGAATGTCCCGGGCGTCGAGGGCTCGACCAACTTCATTCTCGTGCACCGCATCGGCGAGGCCGATCACTGATCACCGACAGATAACGGATCGAAGGCGCCGGTCATCGGTCCTCTGACCAGCGCGTTCGTAGTTTTTTGTGCTTTTGGCGTGACAGTGTCGAGACTGTTCTGTTACCTTCTTGGAAGCCACCGGGGAAGCCGGTCGGCTCACTGTTTCACCCCGCAACAGACTTTGAGGTCTTCCCTGATGTCCGACGCCACCAGCATTCCCTTCGCCGAGCTCGCCGAGCGGTTCGGCATGGACGGCTCCGGCGCAGCCGGCGGTCGTCACCGCACTGTCCGATCGTCCGCCCGGATGGGCCGACTCGTCGCGGGAGCCGTCGCCGGCGCCGCGTTGTCCGGGGGTGTGGCCATGGCCGCAGCCCCCGCTGCCTCCGCCCAGTCGGCGGAGGTGAACCCCGACCAGCTCGCCGAGATGGCCCAGGGGGCCATCCAGGGCATCGGACTGAACGAGCAGCAGTTGCGTGACTACGCGGCAGACTTCGCGGTCGATCCGTCGATGCTCGGGTCGCTGGGCGTCCCGGGAGTCGGTGGCGCGCACGCACCCACCAACGGTGCCGTCACCTCGGGCTTCGGCCCGCGTTGGGGCACGTTCCACAACGGCACCGACTTCGGGGCGCCGATCGGCACCCCGATCTACGCCGCCAAGTCCGGCGAGGTCGTCGCCGCCGGCCCCGCGTCCGGGTATGGCCTGTGGATCCGTATCCAGACCGACGACGGCGAACTGCTGGAGTACGGCCACAACGATCAGAACTTCGTGTCGGTCGGCCAGCGGGTCAACGCCGGCCAGGTCATCGGCACCGTCGGCAACCGTGGTTACTCGACCGGGCCGCACCTGCACTTCGGCGTGCGCAACGCCGCCGGTCAGTGGATCGACCCCGTGCCCTGGCTGCGCGGTAACGGCGTCGTCGTGTGATGCCCCACCCGACGGTCTCCTGACAGGTCCGGACCACCTCGCGCCCCGTCTCCCACCAGGGAGGCGGGGCGCGAGCCGTTGTCGCCTCACTCGTCGATGCTTTCTGACACAGTGGGGCAGGAGCACTCAGTTCTAGCGGAAAGGCAATCAATGTCGCGGACCGTCAAGGGCGTCATCGCCCGCAGCAAGGGGGCCGAGGTCGAGCTCGTCGACGTCGTGGTCCCCGACCCCGGACCCAACGACGTCATCGTGCGTGTGCAGGCGTGTGGTGTCTGCCACACCGACCTCGCGTACCGGGACGGCGGCATCAACGACGAGTACCCGTTTCTGCTCGGCCACGAGGCCGCGGGGATAGTCGAGACCGTTGGCGACCGGGTGACCCACGTCGCCGAGGGAGACTTCGTGGTCCTCAACTGGCGCGCTGTGTGTGGCGAGTGCCGCGCGTGTAAGCGGGGCGAGCAACAGTACTGCTTCGCGACCCACAACGCCTCCGAGAAGATGACGTTGACCGACGGAACCGAGCTCACTCCGGCATTGGGGATCGGCGCCTTCATCGACAAGACCCTGGTACATGAGGGGCAGTGCACCAAGGTGGACCCGGAGGCCGACCCGGCTGTGGCGGGGCTGCTCGGGTGCGGCGTGATGGCCGGCATCGGCGCGGCCGTCAATACTGGCGGCGTGAGCCGTGGACAGTCCGTCGCGGTCAT
>CAMNYG010000027.1 GCA_946570335.1 uncultured Dietzia sp.
CGACCCGAGTGGCGCGGGCCTGCGCCAATCCGGCCAACACCGGCCGAGCGGTCCCGCCGACGCCCAGGACCACCGCCGAGGGCGAGGCGGGCAGGTCTCCGAACGCCGCCAGTGCGCCCGTCACGCCGTCGACGTCCGTGCAGTCGGCGAACCAGCCGTCCGCGCGCCGCACGAGAGTGTTGGCGCTCCCGACGATCCGGGCGCGATCGCTGACCGTGGTGGCATATTCCAGCGCGGCGAACTTGCCCGGCATCGTGACCGAGTACCCGATCCGATGACCGGGCGAGTCGTCGACGAGGCCGGGCAGCATCGCGGCGTCGCAGTCGATCCGCTCGTACGTCCACCCCTCGAGCCCGAGCGCACGGTATGCAGCGTTGTGGAGGACCGGCGACAGGGAGTGGTCCACGGGGCGTCCGAGGACGGCGGCGGAACGGGGTCCGGTGCCCGCGGTGAGCTGATCAGCGACCACTCGCCAGCACCCCGTTCGCGATGGCCAGACTCTGATTGCGTTCGTGTTCCGGGTAGTCGTCGGCGAACACGGTCGTCCCCTGCATGTCGATGGTCACGAAGTACAACCACGCGCCGTCCGCGGGGTTCTCCATCGCGCGCAGGGCGTCGAGCCCGGGTGAGCCGATGGGACCGTAGGGCAACCCGTCCATCGCGTAGGTGTTCCACGGGGTTCCTGCCGCACGGTCGGCGTCTGTGGTGGCGATCTCCTGATCGGCGAGCGCATAGTTGACGGTCGAGTCGAACTGCAGGGGCATCGGTTCGTCGAGGCGGTTGAGGATCACCCTGGCCACCTTGTCGAAATCCTGAAGCGTGCCCTCCTTCTCCACGAGGGACGCCGCGGTGACCACCTGGTACGGGGTCAGGCCGATCCGTTCCGCGGACGGGACGAGGCCGGTCTCGTCGTATGAGGCGGTGGAGGACTCGATGAGTTGACGCAGGATCTCCGCGGGCTCGGACCGGGGATCGATGTTGTGCGCACCGGGTGAGACGAGGCCTTCGAGACGACGGACAGGATCCGGGGCGGCCTGCACCTCGTTGATCGCCCAGTCCGGGACGCCCAGGGCCACCGGGTCCACCTGTACCGCGGCATCGACTATCTCCTGCGGATGGCGACAGGTGGGTTCGGCCTCGGGTGACTCGAGATCGCGCATACAGGTGGCCTCAGCGATGAGTGTGTAGATGCCCTTCTCGGTCCCCCCGCCGACCACCACGGTGTCCAGGAGACGGCCACCGGGCTTGATGTCGATGAATCCCACCCGATTCGCCGGGTCCGACAACGCCGCCACCGCCGCGGCAGCGCTCATCTCCTCCTGCAACTGGTAGTAACCGGGTTGGATGCCCTCCACCGGGGTGCCGGTCGCGGCGCCGACGAACGCACGTGTACTGGCGATAGTCCCGATGTCGTACAACCGGTCGCCCACCACGCCGAGGGAGTCCCCGGCCTCGACGTGGAGAAGTGTGTTGCCGGTCCCCGCCCCGTCGAAGTCTGGTGCTGCGCCGACCTGGTTGTTGAGATTGCGGAACGCCATGAACCCGAAGGCCAGGACGACCCCGATCACGGCCGCCAAGAGGAGGAACCGAGTGGTCCCTCCTGTACGTGGTCGTCCTCGTGCCGCAGACATCGCGCTCCTCGGTCGGTGCTGTAGAGAACTGTCCGGTGGACAGCGTTGTGCTCGGCGGCGAGTTTATCCAGCACTCACGGCCGACACGCCGGTCATCGGCGGGCGTGCCGTGACTCCACCCAGGCCTGGAGCAACACCACGGCGGCCGCCTGGTCGATCACGTCACGTTGTTTACGGGTGTTCCGGCCGGCGCCGTGCAGTGCAGCGCCCGCGGTCACTGTGGTCAGTCTCTCGTCGACGGACTCCACCGGAAGATCGGGGAAGACAGCGTTCACCGCGGCGACGAACGAGCGGGCCATCGTGGTGGACGCCGTCTCGCGGCCCTTCAGTGATGTGGGCATGCCCACCACCACGCCCACGGCGTCATACTCCTCGACCAGCTCGGCCAATCGTCGTATTTCGGCCGCCCAACCCGGGGCGCCGTCGGCGACCCGGATGGTTTCGACAGGAGTTGCGAGGATTCCGTCGGGATCGCACGACGCGACGCCGATCCGGGCGGTGCCCACATCCAGCCCCAGTCGGCGACCCCGCGTCCACCCCGTCGCAGGACGCCCATCGTCCGCTCGCATCGCGTCGTCCGCTCCGGTGTTCACCCGGCGTCCCGGACAGCGGCCCGGAGCGCCGAGACGGCGGCGTCGATCCCTGACGGGTCGGAGCCCGCACCCTGGGCCATATCGGGCTTACCACCGCCACGTGCTCCGAGCGTTGGTGCGATGGCCTTGACGAGGTCCCCGGCCTTCAGACCCCGTTCCTGCGCTGCGGGCGTGACGGCGATGACGAACGGCACCTTGTCCCCGCCTGGGGCCGTGAGTAGCACGACACCGGGCTCGGAACCGAGCCTGCCCTTGAGGTCGGAGGCCAGAGTGCGCAGGTCGCCGGCGGAAGCACCGGGGGCGTTATGGGCCAGGAACCGGATGCCGTCGAGCTCCTCCGCGGAGGCGACGAGCCCGGCGGCCTGGGCGGCCAGCTGGGCCGAACGCAATGCCTCGAGAGACTTCTCGGCCTCGCGCAACTTCGCCGTCAGGGCGGCGACCCGGTCCGGGAGTTCGTCCGTTGGCGTCTTCAACGATGCCGCCAGCCCTGAGACGAGCGCCCGCTCCTTGGCCTGATGTCGGTAGGCGTCCATACCCACATAGGCCTCGACCCGGCGGATACCGGAGCCGACAGAGGACTCGCCGAGGAGGCTCACCGGACCGACCTGGGCCGAGTTCGACACGTGCGTGCCACCACAGAGTTCCATGGAGAACGGTCCGCCGATCTCCACGACCCGGACGTTGGAGCCGTAGTTCTCGCCGAACAGCGCCATCGCGCCCATCCGCTTGGCCTCCTCGAGGCTGGTCTCGACCGTGTGGACCTCGTAGTCCGCATCCACCGCAGCGTTGGTGACCTCCTCGACCTGGGCCAGGACATCCGACGGGATCGAGCCGCTCCAGTTGAAATCGAATCGCAGGTAGCCGGGCTTGTTCAACGAACCCGCCTGCACGGCTTCCGGACCGAGGATCTGCCGTAGCGCTGCATGGACGAGGTGGGTCGCGGAATGCCCCTGCGTGGCGCCCTTGCGCCAGTCGTGAGCCACAGCCGCGGTGACGAGTTGACCGGCTTCGGCCTGCCCTCCGGTGATCGTCCCCTTGTGCACCCAGAGTTTCTTGCCGATCTTCTGGACGTCGTCCACCCGCATCTGGAAACCGGCGGTGGAGATCAGACCACGGTCACCGATCTGGCCACCGGACTCGGCGTAGAACGGAGTGCGGTCCAAGAGGAACTCGACCTCGTCGCCCTCACTGGCGACCGGCACGGACACCCCACCGGAGATGATGCCGAGAAGTGTCGCCTCATCGACCAGGGTCTCGAAGCCGGTGAACACGGTCTCCCCCGCGTCGAGGAAGTCCCGGTACACCGAGAGGTCCGCGTGCTTGTGCTTCTTGGCCTGCGAGTCCGCCTTGGCCCGGGCACGCTGCTCGGCCATGAGTGAACGGAAACCCTCCTCGTCGACCTGCAGGCCGGCCTCGGCGGCCATCTCCAGAGTCAGGTCGATCGGGAAGCCGTGCGTGTCGTGCAGGGCGAACGCCTGGCGGCCCGACAGCACCGCCGCACCGGACTCCCGGGCGTCCACCGCGGCACGCTCGAACAGCTGCGTCCCGGACTCGAGAGTCTTGAGGAACGCCGCCTCCTCGGCCACGGCGATGCGCTCGATCCGATCGAACCCCGCGACGGTCTCGGGGAACGAGGGGCCGATCGCGTCACGGACCGTGGCCATGAATTCAGCCATGGTCTCCTGCGACGCCCCCAGCAGCCGCACGGAACGCACGATGCGACGAAGCAGGCGGCGCAGGATATAACCGCGGCCCTCGTTGCCCGGGGTCACGCCGTCGGAGATGAGCATGTAGGCGGTGCGGGCGTGATCGGCGATCACCCGGAACCGGACGTCGGAGGCACTGTCCGCACCGTATCTGGCACCGGAGAGTCTCTCCGCCGTATCGATCACCGGGCGCAGGAGGTCGGTCTCGTAGACGTTCTCCACACCCTGCAGGAGGAACGCGACACGCTCGATGCCCATGCCCGTGTCAATGTTCTGCTTGGGCAGCGGACCGAGGATCTCGAACGAATCCTTGCCCGTCCCCTCGCCGCGTTCGTTCTGCATGAACACGAGATTCCAGATCTCGATGTACCGGTCCTCGTCCGCCTCGGGACCGCCGTCGGCACCGTACTCCGGACCGCGGTCGTAGAAGATCTCCGAGCAGGGACCGCAGGGCCCGGGGATACCCATCGACCAGTAGTTGTCCGCCATCCCACGACGCTGGATACGTCCTTCCGGGACACCGATCACATCGCGCCAGATACCGAAGGCCTCGTCGTCCTCGAGATAGACGGTGATCCACAGCAGTGCCGGATCGATCCCGAACCCACCCTCGTCAACGGGGTTGGTGAGCAGCGACCAGGCGTGACGGATCGCCCCCTCCTTGAAGTAGTCGCCGAACGAGAAGTTGCCCGCCATCTGGAAGAACGTGTTGTGGCGGGTGGTGATGCCCACCTCTTCGATGTCGAGGGTGCGCACACACTTCTGGATGGATGTCGCCGTGGCGTAGGCGGGGGTCTCCTGCCCGAGGAAATAGGGCTTGAACGGCACCATCCCGGCGTTGACGAACAGCAGGTTGGGGTCGTCGAGCACCAGTGACGCACTGGGGACCTCGGTATGTCCGGCTTTGACGAAGTGGTCGAGAAATCGGCGCCGGATCTCATGGGTCTGCACTGGGGGCCTCGCTGGATCTACGAACGGACGTGTCGGTCGGTCTTTCAGCCTACCGCCGGCGGTATCCGACTCCGACAGGCCCGGCGACCGCAGCCGTCCGGGAGAGGACGACACCGGTCGGTGGTGACCGGTGGGAAACCGGAGGGCGCCGGCAGCCGATCAAGGCGGGCCAGGTGTGGCGAGCCGGCAGACGTTCAGGCGCGCAGCCGGTCGCGTGACCGACTGCGCGCCTGAACGTTTACTGTGCGGACGCCGACTGTCAGCGCGGCATCGGTGGCAGGGTGATGCCGAAGTTCTGCGCGGTGATGAACGCCTCGGGCGGCAGCAGGCCCAGACTGTGAGCGGCCGTGCCCCAGACGCCGATCGAGGTCGCGAACCCGACAGCGGTCGAAACGAGGTAAGTGAGGAAACTGCCCATGATTGCCTCCGGTGGTGACTCAGGTGTGCGGGAGTAAACTGGTCGCGCTCAGGTGCGCCTCAAAAGTTTTACATATTTTTCTCGGCTATGGCCTTGATTCTCCCCGGATTATCGACCGTAATTTGGCGATCCGCGTCGCCAGTTCCCTCTCGTGTCCGTGCCCGCTCGGCACGTAGTAGTCCCTACCGACCAGCTCATCCGGCGGGTACTGCTGCGTGGCGACCCCGGCCGGCGCATCATGCGCGTACTGGTATCCGACACCATTCCCGAGACCTCGGGCACCCGCGTAGTGACCGTCCCTGAGGTGTTTGGGAACCTCACCGACTCCGCCCGCACGGACATCGGCCATCGCTGCATCGATCGCGGCGATGATCGCATTGGATTTAGGGGCGGTTGCCAGGTGCACCGTGGCCTGCGCCAACGCGAGCCTGCATTCGGGTAGCCCGACCTTCTGGACGATCTCCGCCGCAGCAGAGGCCGACTGGAGTGCAGTGGGGTCCGCCATCCCGATGTCCTCACTGGCGTGGACCATCAGTCGCCGCGCGATGAATCGTGGATCCTCCCCCGCGACCAACATGCGCGCCAGGTAGTGCAGTGCCGCATCGGCGTCCGACCCGCGGATGGACTTGATGAAGGCACTCGTGACGTCGTAGTGCTGGTCACCATTCCGGTCGTACCGCACGGGTGCCGAATCCAGACTCAGCTCCACGATCTCCGGCGTGACCGTCCCGCCGTCCGCCGCACCCGCCGCCGCCTCGAGGATCGTCAGGCTACGCCGGGCGTCGCCGCCGGCCAGGCGGACGATGTCCGCCACCGCGTCGTCCGTGATCTCGATCTGCCCGTCGAAACCCCGCTCGTCCGACACCGCGCGACGGACGACCGCCGCGACGCCCCGGTCGTCGAGTCCGCGGAGCTCGGCGATCAGCGACCGACTCAGAAGCGGCGCGATCACCGAGAAGTGCGGATTCTCCGTGGTGGCGGCCACCAGCAGGACGATCCCGTTCTCGACCGCGGCGAGAAGCGCATCTTGCTGGCTCTTGGAGAACCGGTGCACCTCGTCGATGAACAGGACCGTGCGCTGACCGTGGATCTGGCGGGTCCGGGCGTCATCGATAACCGCGCGGACATCCTTCACCCCCGCGCTGAGTGCTGACAGTGACACGAAATGGCGCCCGGATGTGCTGGCCACGAGGTTCGCGAGGGTCGTTTTACCCGTGCCAGGCGGACCGTAGAGGATGACCGAGGAGCCACCACGTCCCTCGACCAGTCGACGAAGTGGTGAGTTCTCCCGCAGCAGATGCTCCTGGCCGATCACCTCGTCGAGGGTCCGCGGACGCATCCGGACGGCCAGTGGCGCCGACGGGTCGTGCCCGACTCCCTCTCCAGACCGGCCCACGAACTCCGCCGAGCCCGCTCCCGGCGATCCCGGCGTGGCGAAAAGTCCGGCCTCGTCAGTCACCACCCCAGGTTACCGCGCCTCTCCGACAGAGCCCGCTCGTGCAACCACCGGGTGAACGTTTGTCCAACTTTCGATCGGAATGCATTTCCCGGTAGCCCGGATGCGCTTGACTGGATCAACGGACAGGTGACCCCACGTTCACCAGCGACAGAGCGACAGGAAGCCCCCGCAATGTGCCAGATCGACCGACACCGCCCCACCCCCGACGTCACGACCGTCACCCGCCGCACCGCGCTCGCGGTGGGTGGAGCCGGTCTTCTCGCCGCGGTCGGCGCGACCGTGCTCGGCACCCCCGCCACGGCGTGGGCCACCCCCACGCGCCCGGTGGCGGACGACCTCGATGTCTACGTGATCGTCACCGACGGCATGAACCCGGGCGAGTTGAACCCCGCCCAGGCCCCCACGCTGAACCGCTGGGCGGAGCACGGCACCAGGTACAGCTCCGCCAAGGCACACATGATCGCGGAGACCCTGCCCAACCACACCGCGATGATGACCGGGGTGTTCCCCGACCGCAACGGCGTGCCCTCGAACAGCATCTGGGACCACGCCGCTGGTGAGGACCGCACGATGGACCGTGCTGACGACATCACGTATCCCACCGTGCTCGAGCGGGTGCGTGTGGAGGCAGGGCTCACCACCGCGAGTGTCTTGAGCAAGGACTACCTGCACGGCATCTTCTCGGGCCGGGCCTCGGTTCAGTGGGCGCCGTTCCCGCTGGTACCCATCACCGACCATTCGCTGGACGAGTTCACGGTGGAAGCTCTGAAACGGACCGTCACCGATCACAACCCGCGCTTCACCTTTGTCAACCTCGGCGACATGGACCGATTCGGGCACATGGACCTGACCGGATACTCGCTGCGTGCGGCCCGGAACCAGGCCGTGTGGAACTCCGACCACAAGCTGTACCAGTTCGAGCAGTTCCTCCGCGACACCGGACGCTGGGAGCGGTCGGTCGTGATGGTCCTGGCGGACCACTCGATGGACTGGTCCGTGCCGGAGAACCTCATCAGTGCCCAGGGCGCCCTGGACGCGAACCCGGCGTTACGCGGCCGCTTCGGTATCGCTCAGAACGGCGGCGCCGACACCTTCACCTTCATCGGTGACCCCGCCGAACGGGACGCGTCGGTCGCCCTCCTGCGTCAGGTCGTCGGCGGGCTTCCCGGTGTGAACAACCTCTACGACCCGTCCGAACTTCGGCTCGGTGCCCGCGCTGGGGACCTCGTCGCCACGTGTCACCAGGGATGGCGATTCTCGGACCCCACCCCGCTGTCAAACCCGATCCCCGGCAACCACGGGCACGAGGTGACGCTGCCGATCCCGTTCTTCGTCAGCGGTGGCCACCGGATCGTGCGCCACGGTCAGGTGATCGACCGGCCTGTCACCACGAGGGACGTCGCCCCCACGGTTGCCAGGCTTTTCGGTCTCGACCACGAGGACATGGACGGCTCCCCCGCGATCGAGGCATTCGATCTGTAGCCGGACGGTCACCGGCGCCAACGAGACCACGACGACGAGCCGCCCGTCACCCGAGAGTCGGGCGCCGGGCGGCTCGTCTCGGTCAGCGGGATCAGACCTCGGCCGGGGCCTGGCCCTGCTGTCCACGCGGGGCGGGCTTGGCGTCGATGCCCGACTCCTTGCGCTGGAGCGGGGTGATCTCCGCCGGGGCGTCGGTGAGCGGATCGATTCCACCACCGGACTTGGGGAACGCGATGACGTCGCGGATCGACTCGGTACCGGCCAGCAGCGCGCAGATGCGGTCCCACCCGAACGCGATGCCGCCGTGCGGGGGCGCGCCGTAGGAGAACGCGTCGAGTAAGAAGCCGAACTTCTCCTGCGCCTCCTCCTGCGAGATCCCCATCACGCCGAACACACGCTCCTGCACGTCCTTCCGGTGGATACGGATCGAACCGCCGCCGATCTCGTTGCCGTTGCAGACGATGTCGTAAGCGTAGGCCAGCGCCGACCCCGGATCGGTGTCGAAGGTATCGAGGTGCTCGGGCTTGGGCGAGGTGAACGCGTGGTGCACCGCGGTCCAGGCCCCCGAGCCGACGGCCACGTCGCCGGCCGCGGTCGCATCATCGGCGGGCTCGAACATGGGCGCATCGACCACCCAGGTGAACGCCCACTTGGTCGGATCGATCAGGCCCAGCTTCTCGGCGATCTCCCCGCGCGCCGCGCCCAGCAGGGCACGCGTGCTCTTGACCGGACCCGCACCGAAGAAGATGCAGTCACCGGGCTCGGCACCGACGTGGGCGGCGATGCCGGCACGCTCGGAATCCGACAGGTTCTTGGCCACGGGGCCGCCGAGCTCACCGTCCTCACCGACGAGGATGTATGCCAGACCTTTCGCGCCGCGCTGCCGGGCCCACTCCTGCCAGGCATCGAGCTGACGACGCGGTTGCGACGCACCGCCCTTCATCACGACGGCACCGACGTACGGGGCCTTGAAGACCCGGAAGGGGGTGTCGGAGAAGAACTCGGTGCACTCGACCAGCTCGATCTCGAACCGCAGGTCCGGCTTGTCCGTGCCGTAGCGGCGCATCGCCTCCTCGTAGGTCATCCGAGGGATCGGTGTGTTGATCTCATAGCCGGCGGTCGCCCACACATCGGTGAGGATCTCCTCGGCGAGCGAGATCACGTCGTCCTGGTCGACAAAGCTCATCTCCACGTCGAGCTGGGTGAACTCCGGCTGCCGATCCGCACGGAAGTCCTCGTCTCGGTAGCACCGGGCCAGCTGGTAATACTTCTCCATACCGGCCACCATGAGCAGCTGCTTGAACAGCTGCGGGGACTGCGGCAGCGCGTAGAACGTGCCCGGCTGCAGCCGTGCGGGGACCAGGAAGTCCCGGGCGCCCTCAGGAGTGGACCGGGTGAGCGTGGGAGTCTCGATCTCCACGAAGTCATGCCGGGCCAGTACACCCCGGGCCGCGGCGTTGACCCTCGAACGCAGCCGCAGAGCGGCGCCCGGGGCCTCACGGCGCAGGTCGAGGTAGCGATGCCGCAGACGCGCTTCCTCGCCCACCTCGTCGTCGAGCTGGAAAGGCAGCGCGGCAGCCTCACCGAGCACGTCGAACGAGGTCACGTCGATCTCGACCTCACCGGAGGCGAGGTTCGGGTTCTCCGATCCCTCGGGGCGGCGATCGACGACCCCGGTGATCGATACGCAGAACTCGTTCCGCAGTCGGTGTGCACGCTCGGCGACATCCTCGTTGCGGAAGACCACCTGGCAGACGCCGGTGGAGTCGCGGAGATCGACGAAGATGACCCCGCCGTGATCCCGGCGGCGCGCCACCCAACCGGCCAAGGTGACGGTAGCCCCTGCATCGGCGGCTCGGAGCTGGCCGGCGGAATGGGTGCGCAGCACTACGGTGGTCCTCTCGT
>CAMNYG010000028.1 GCA_946570335.1 uncultured Dietzia sp.
GGCGAGCCACATGCGGGGCGCGCGGGTGCTGCGGGACGCGGTCGCAGTGTCCGCAGCAGGCTCGGCATTCCTCGTCACCCACTCTGACGGCACGATCACCGCTTGGGGCGACGACCTACTCGCCAGCGGCGGCCACCGCAGTGAGGACCGGCACAGTCGTCCCCCCGCCAAGGTGGAGGGCGTCGAGGACGTGGTCGCTGTGGCCGACGGCGCTCTCAACGTGCTCGCGCTGCATTCGCACGGCGGGGTGACGGGATGGGGCGTCAACCTCACCCAGATACTCGGAGACGAGGACGGGACCCGGGTGCGCGAGATCTCGGACGCCCCCGGCTCGGTGGCCGTCGCCAACCCCGGCGGCGCAGCGGTGGTGGCCACCGGAGCCGGCGAGGTGTGTGCATGGGGAAACAACTCGAACGGCCTCCTCGGCGTCGAGCCCCGGGGAGGACAGAGTTCACGTCCGGTGCGGGTGGCTGACCTCGAGGACGTCACCGATGTCGCCGGCGGAAACGACCACGCACTCGCCCTCGACACGGCCGGACGAGTGTGGGTGTGGGGCCGCACAGCTTCAGGGGCGCTCGGCGACGGGACCACCGAGGACACGGCGGTCGCCACGCCCCGGCAGGTCCCCGGCCTCCCCCCGGCGCAGCGTGTGTTCGCCTCCGACTCCGCGTCCTACGCGATCGATCACGACGGCGCGCTGTGGTCGTGGGGCAACAGCCGCCGGGTGGCTCCGTATGAGACACCGGACCTGCTCCCCCGTGTCATCGCGCTTCCGGGGCCGGCTCAGGAGGTCTCAGGGAACGTGGTACTGCTGGGCCCGCGCTCGTGACGGGCGGATCCTAAGCCAGCCGGTAGCCGGCCTCGTCGTTCTCCACGAGACCCCGGTGCACCAGGTCGTCGAGATGCTTCACGCACACCGCCCTCTCCATGTCGTCGGCGAACATCGGTCGCGTGCCCGGCCGGTAGAGGACTCCCGCACCCACCAGCTCGTCGACCTCGTTGACCCCCGCACCGAGCAGGTCGAGGACCCGGGCTTCGCGGGCGTCCATCATCGAACCGTAGCGTTCGAGCGCCTCCAGGTACGCCCCGCGATCGAAGATGGTCCCCTTGTGGTGGAACGTGGCGTAGGCGTTGACCTCGATCTGCGCACACGTCTCCACCGTGCGACGCATGTCTGCCAGGCTCGCGTTGCGATCGCTGTAGAGGGGGCCGAACGAGGACAGGTCGACGTCGGCGAGGAAGAGCACCCCGTCGGGTTCGATGAGAAAGCCGCAGTGCCCCGCAGTGTGCCCGGGCATCGGGACCACGGTGGCCGTCACGCCACCCCCGAGGTCGAAGACGGCGTCGTCTGAGAAGGTCTCGAGGGTGGAGACCGGGCTCCAGTCGAACGTCTCTCGGAGTCCGGCTTCCCAGTCGCCCCTGGCGAAGCCCATCTCGAGGGCGAACGCTTCCCAGTCCCGCATCGGTTCGGCGTCATTCTCATGGATCGACGTGGGACCCGGGCGACGCCCCGCCCCTACGACATGGTCCTCGTGGAAATGACTCAGCAGTAACAGGTCGGCCGCGGTGGGGTCCAGATTTATGGCCGAGTCGAGAAGCACCACACTCTCGCCGGCCCGGATCTCCAGGGGATTACCGTCCGGATAGCGCCCGCCCTGCGGCCCGACGATCTGCTCGACATTCGGGCCGAGTCGGCGCCGTTCACTACTCACTGGTGCTACCCCCCGGGGCAACGTCTCGGTGCTGCGCCGCGCGGATCGGCGGTGCGTGCGCGCGGAGGGAATCGAACCCCCGACCGCTGGTGTGTAAGACCAGAGCTCTAACCGCTGAGCTACGCGCGCTTGTCCCGACGCGTCGAGCGCGCCGGTGCTGGTGAGGTTAGCGCACCCTCCACCACTGCCGAATGGTGGCCTGCCCGAGGCCGTGAACCACGGGATCAGACATCCGGTCCGGGCGAGTCCGCCCCGGTTCCCGCGAGGGGATCACTTACGGGGGGTGCTGTTCTTCCTGAGCGTGAGCCGGCTACCGGCCCAATCTCCGAGGGCGGCGGTGCGGGTCTGAAGCATTCCCGCCGTCTGCGCCGACTCCGCGATTGTCGCCGGCTCGACGTGACCGTCCAGTCCTGTCTTGGGGGTCAGAACCCAAACAGAACCGGCGTCCGTCAGAGGCATGACCGCATCCATCAGTCGATCGACGAGGTCTCCGTCGCCGTCGCGCCACCAGAGCAGCACCGCGTCGACCACCTCGTCGGTGTCCTCTTCCAGCAGCTCTGATCCGACGGCGTCCTCGACAGCCTCGCTGATCGACTCGTCACAGTCGGAATCCCATCCGACCTCCTGAACGAGCATGCCCTCCGTCAGTTCGAGCTGGCCCGAAACCTGGCCTGCTCTGTCCTGCTGGTTCGCCGCGGCGACCACCGTGGTGTTCCTCCCTCTTATCCGGGTAAATGTTCTCGGTTCTTCGCTGACCAGGAACACTACCCGCGCACGGTCGCAGGCGAAACGACTACCGCCTATTTCTCTGGGCCTGCCGCTGCACACGTGTCGCCGGTCACGGATTGGGGCACAATCGGAAATGCGGGTCGACGAGCGGCCCGCACCGGGCCGGTCGGCGTCCGCCCCACACCTCGGGGGCACGCGGAGGCCCGGGCGCTGCGCAACGACAAACGTGGTGAGCCCCACCGGGCTACCACGGTTTGATTCGTAGAAGTGAGGACGAGACGCAATGACCCGTGAAGCAGGAACCAAGGACGGATCCGCACCCACCAATGTGCCGGTCCTCCGAGAGGGGGTCGCCTCCTATCTCGCCGATTCGGATCCCGAAGAGACCCAGGAGTGGATGGACTCCCTGGACGGGCTGCTCGCCGAGGCCGGCCCCGAGCGCGCCCGCTACCTGATGCTCCGACTTCTCGAGCGTGCGTCGAAGCAACGGGTACCGCTCCCCGCGCTCACCTCCACCGATTACGTCAACACGATTCCCACCAGCCTCGAGCCCGAGTTCCCCGGCGACGAGGCCGTGGAGCGCACCTACCGCCGCTGGATCCGGTGGAACGCGGCCATCATGGTGCACCGCGCACAGCGCCCCGGCATCGGAGTCGGTGGGCACATCTCGACCTACGCGGGCGCCGCACCGCTGTACGAGGTGGGCTACAACCACTTCTTCCGCGGCAAGGACCACCCTGGCGGCGGCGACCACGTCTTCTTCCAGGGGCACGCCTCTCCCGGCATGTACGCACGTGCTTACCTCGAGGGTCGGCTGCGGGAGCACGATCTCGACGGTTTCCGGCAGGAGAAGAGCCACCCCGGTCGGTCGTTGCCCTCCTACCCGCATCCGCGCTGCCTCCCGGAGTTCTGGGAATTCCCCACCGTTTCGATGGGCCTGGGACCGCTCAACGCGATCTACCAGGCACGGTTCAATCGGTACCTGCACAACCGCGGGATCACGGACACCTCGCAGCAACACGTGTGGGCGTTTCTCGGAGACGGCGAGATGGACGAGGTCGAGTCGCGGGGCGCCCTCCAGGTCGCCGCCAACGATGCACTGGACAACCTCACGTTCGTCATCAACTGCAACCTCCAACGCCTCGACGGCCCGGTTCGCGGCAACGGCCAGATCGTCCAGGAGCTGGAGTCGTACTTCAGCGGCGCAGGCTGGAACGTCATCAAGGTCGTCTGGGGCCGCGAGTGGGACACGCTCTTCGAGAAGGACACCGAGGGCGCACTGGTCTCCCTCATGAACTCCGTCTCCGACGGCGATTACCAGACTTTCCGTGCCAACGACGGAGCCTGGATCCGGGAGCACTTCTTCGGGCGCGATCCCCGCACCGCGAAGCTCGTCGAGGACATGACCGACGAGGAGATCTGGGCCCTGCGTCGAGGCGGTCACGACTACCGCAAGATCCACGCCGCCTACAAGGCTGCGCTGGAGCACACCGGCCGCCCGACCGTGATCCTCGCCCACACCATCAAGGGGTTCGGCCTCGGCCAGAATTTCGAGGGCCGCAACGCGACCCATCAGATGAAGAAGCTGACCCTGGACGACCTCAAGCAGTTCCGGGACACACAGCAGATACCCATCACCGATGAGGAGCTCGAGGCGGACCCGACCCAGCCGCCGTACTACAACCCGGGCCCGAACTCCCCCGAGATCCGCTACATGCTCGAGCGTCGTTCGGAACTCGGCGGCCACGTACCGGAGCGTCGCCAGACGTTCTCCCCGCTAACGGTGCCGGACATCGACGCCCTGTCGTCGCTGCGCAAGGGATCGGGCAAGCAGTCGGTCGCCACGACCATGGCCCTGGTCCGGACCATCAAGGAGCTGATGCGCGACGAGGCCCTCAAGAACCGGTTCGTGCCGATCATCCCCGACGAAGCCCGGACCTTCGGTATGGATTCCTGGTTCCCCACCCTGAAGATCTACAACCCGCACGGGCAGAACTACACATCGGTGGACCACGACCTCATGCTGAGTTACAAGGAGGCCAAGGACGGCCAGATCATGCATGAGGGGATCAGCGAGGCCGGCTCCATCGCCGAGTTCACCGCTGCCGGCACCGCGTACGCCACGCACGGCGAACCCATGATCCCGCTGTACATCTTCTACTCGATGTTCGGGTTCCAGCGCACCGGCGACGGGATCTGGGCGGCCTCCGACCAGCTGGCCCGCGGATTCCTCCTCGGCGCCACCGCAGGCCGCACGACGCTGACCGGAGAGGGCCTACAGCACATGGACGGCCACTCCCCGCTGCTGGCTGCCACCAACCCGGGGATCATCTCGTACGACCCCGCCTGGGGCTACGAAGTCGCGCACATCATCCGCGCGGGTATCGAGCGCATGTACGGCCCCGGTGCAGCCCACGAGACGGAGACCGACGGCATCGACCGCAACGTCTCGTACTACATCACGCTGTACAACGAGCCCGTCCCGCAGCCCGCCGAGCCGGAGGACCTGGACGCCGACGCACTGCTGCGTGGCCTCTACCGCTTCAGAAAGGCGGAGAGCGGAACGCACAAGGCCTCGATTCTCGCCTCCGGCGTGGCCATGTACGCGGCCGTCGAAGCACAGAAGATCCTCGCCGAGAAATGGGATGTGGCAGCGGATCTGTGGTCGGCCACCTCCTGGACCGAGCTCGCCCGCGACGGTTTCGAGTGCGAGCGTCACGAGCTGCGTCATCCCGATCAGCAACCCCGTGTCCCGTTCGTCACCGCCACACTGGCCGACTCACCCGGGCCGAAGGTCGCGGTGAGCGACTTCCAGAAGGCCGTGCCGGACCAGATCCGCGCGTGGGTGCCCGGAGATTTCACGGTTCTCGGCTGCGACGGATTCGGGTTCTCCGACACCCGACCTGCCGCACGCCGGTTCTTCAACACCGACACCGAGTCGATCATCGTGGCCGTCCTGGCGGGTCTGGTCCGCGAAGGCACCATCGAGAAGCGCACACTGCTCGAGGCCGCCCGCCTGTACCAGATCGACGACGTGATGGCCGCTCCCGAGCCCACGACGGACCCCGGAGTGGCGTGAGCGACACGACAGACCCCGAGACCGGGGCACAGGCAGACCAGACGATCCGGCGGCGGTCGGCGACCCCGCCGGATCAACGGCCTGTCTCCGATGCGCTCCTCAAGCGGATCACCCGGTACTCGGGGACCCTGTCGACCGAAGCGGTACGCGCGCTGGAAGTCGAATTACCGTTCTTCGGAGAACTGTCCGCGGACCAGCGGGCGGAGATCCAGCTCATCATCCAGAGTGCGGTCCGCGACTTCGTCACCTGGATGCGCAACCCGGAGGCCCAGCACTCCGACACCATCGCAGGGTTCAAGCTGCTCCCCAAGGGCCTCGGGCAGGGCCTGACCCTGCAGCAGACCGTTCAGTTGGTCCGGTCCACACTCGAGTACTTCGAACTGGTCATGCCCCGGATCACGCACAACGAACGGCAGCGGGGTCTGATGATCGCCGCCGTCCTGAAGTTCGGTCGCGAGCTCGGCTTCACCGCGGCGTCCGTGTACGCGGCCGCGGCCGAGAACCGCGGCGCCTGGGACACCCGCATGGAGGCCATGATCGTCGATGCGGTGGTCCGCGGGGACCGCCACGCTGATCTCACCTCGGGAGCCTCGGCCCTGAACTGGGACCCGACAACCGCCGCCACCGTGATCATCGGCGCCCCGCGCGAGGACCTCGGCCTCGACTCGGTGACCGCGGTCCACAGGGCTGCTGTCGCGTCGGGCAGACATGCGCTCGCCGTACTGCAGGGCGCACGCCTCGTCGTCATCCTGTCGGGGGAGCTCGAGTCCACCGTGCCCATCCCGACGGCGGTCCTCGACGCCTTCTCCCCCGACGCGCCCGTCGTCCACGGACACACCGTCGGCTCGCTGGTGGAGGCGCCCGACAGTGCCGCCGAAGCGCTCTCGGGCGCTGCGGCCGTCTGCGGTTGGCCCGGCGCACCCCGACCCGTCGCCGCGGTCGACCTCCTGCCCGAGCGGGTACTCGGCGGAGACAGGGGCGCGGCGGCGACTCTCGTCGAACGCGTCGTCACTCCACTACGAGGGGCGGATTCCTCTGTCGAGACCACCCTTCGGGCCTATCTCGACTCCGGCGGACACGTCGAAGCGTGCGCCCGGGAGTTGTATGTCCATCCCAATACCGTTCGCTACCGCTTGAAAAGAGTGAGCCAGATCACTGACTTCGATCCGCTCAACGCCAGGGACGCATTTGTCCTCCGAATCGCCCTGGTTCTCGGCAAGTTCGACGAGCGCAATCCTCAGGAGAGCTAAATAGCCACATCCGTCACAAGCTGTAACGAAATGACCTCCGCGACAGATGGACCGTCGGCCAGCGCGGTTTTTGTGGGAACTCCACAAAAACTCGATTCCGTTTCTGGCTTGGAGAACATCATCCGAACCGCCCCCCTAGGTGTTGTCTGATACCCGTGCTTTGCCTTACTGCTCCCGGACAAGGGTCACAGAAGGCCGGGATGCTCGCGCCCTGGCTCGAGCTACCCGGCGCCCAGAGCCGTCTCGATGCGTGGTCGGCTTCCAGCGGCCTCGACCTCGAGCGCCTGGGCACCACCGCGACCCTTCAGGACATCACCGACACCGCGGTGACCCAGCCTCTCGTCGTGGCCTCCGCGCTCCTCGGCGCCGCCGAACTGCGTCGGCGGGGCCACCTGCCCGCCGACACCATCGTCGCGGGGCATTCGATCGGCGAGGTCTCCGCTCTGGCGATCGCCGGCGTGATCTCCGAGTCCGACGCTCTCCGCCTGGCCTCCGTACGTGGCTCGGCGATGTCGCGTGCCTGTGCCGATCGCCCCACCGGGATGATCGCCGTGCTCGGCGGAGTGGAAGCCGATGTGCTACTGGCTCTGGAGAACGCCGGCCTCACGCCCGCCAACCGCAACGGTGCGGGCCAGATCGTCGCCGCCGGCCCCCTCGAGGCGTGTGACGCCTTGGAGCAGAACCCACCGAGCCGCGCGCGTTTGCGGCGACTCGAGGTCGCAGGGGCGTTCCACACCGAGTACATGGCGTCCGCGGTGGAGGATGTCCGCGCGCTCGCCGGGACCATCGAGGTCCGGGACCCGGAGCTGACCCTGCTCTCGAATGCGGACGGAATGGCCGTCACCTCCGGCCGGCAGGCACTCGACCAGGTGATCTCCCAGATCACCAGCCCGGTTCGGTGGGACCTGTGCACTCAGACGATGCTCAAGCGTGGAGTCGACACGTTCGTCGAACTCCCGCCCTCCGGAGCCCTGGTCGGACTCGCCAAGCGGATGATGCGCGGCGTGCCCCGCTACGGACTGACCACTCCGGAAGACCTCGACCAGACGCTAGAATCCGTTCCCGCCCTCAGCGGCACCTAGTCCGCCCCAACCCAACCCCGCGAGAGTCGGCACCGGCCGACGTTCGCCCACTGCTGTTCGCCGCGCCCGCCGGGCACGACGCCACCCACCAGAAAGGACACCACATGGCACGCACCGAGGCCGAGATCATCGCAGGACTGGCGGAGATCGTCGAAGAGGTCACCGGCATCGAACCCTCCGAGGTGACCGCGGAGAAGTCCTTCGTCGACGATCTCGACATCGATTCGCTCTCCATGGTGGAGATCGCCGTGCAGACCGAGGACCGCTACGGGGTGGAGATTCCCGACGAGGACCTCGCCAAGCTGCGTACCGTGCAGGATGCGGTCGACTACATCCAGAAGATCGACCAGAACTGATTTCCAGCCCCGCACCTGCGGGCAGGGACGCGATCTCACAGGGCCGAAGGTGCGGTCGGTGCACCACGTCGGGCCCGCGTCCCCTCCCGCAGGTGTAGGGCACTCCACATCACCAATAAGCCCGCCTCGCGCGGGACTCCGGGTCGAGGGACCGGGAACGGGACGGGGGTCCCGATCCCGGCCGTGACCCACCAGCCAGTCCGGGGGTCCGTAGACGACGCTCTCCCCTCACCGGGATGTGCGCCATGGAAAGGACTGCACTCATGACCATCACCAGTACTGTGGACCAGAACGCCCAGATCGACCCGCGCGACCCCGTCGTCCGGCTCGAGAAGCTCTTCGATCCCGCCTCCCTCGAGTTCATCACCGAGCCCGACGCCTCGGGCGCACTCGCCGCACGCGGACTGATCGATGGCGTGCCCACCATCGCTTATGCGACCGACGCCACCGTCATGGGCGGCGCAATGGGTCTCGACGGATGCTGTCACATCGTCCGGGCGATCGAGACCGCCATCGACGAGGAGAAGCCCGTCGTGGGCGTGTGGCATTCGGGGGGCGCCCGCCTCGCCGAGGGCGTCGAGGCCCTTCACGCCGTGGGCACCGTGTTCGAGGCCATGGTCCGTGCCTCGGGCCGCGTCCCGCAGATCTCGGTCGTGCTCGGCCCCGCCGCCGGTGGCGCCGCCTACGGACCGGCCCTGACCGACGTCGTGATCATGGCGCCGGAGGGCAAGGTCTTCGTGACCGGACCCGCCGTGGTCCGCGATGTCACGGGCGAGCAGGTCGACATGGAAGGCCTCGGCGGGCAGGACGTACACCACCGCAAATCGGGTGTGTGTCACATCGCCGCCGACGACGAGCGTGACGCCCTGCACCGGGCCCGTCGTCTCGTGAGTCTCATGTCCGATCAGGGCGAGTTCGATCCACGCGCACTGAAGTCCGATCACACGGATCTCGCCGGCCTGCTCCCCGAGTCCCCCAAGCGTGCCTACGACGTGCGTCCGCTCGTCCACGGCATCCTCGATTCCTCGGAGCTCGACGGCAGCACGACGTTCGAGGAACTCCAGGCCAAGTGGGCGCCCAGCATCGTCGTGGGTTTCGGCCGGATCGCCGGGCGCTCGGTCGGCGTGATCGCCAACAATCCGTTGCGACTGGGAGGCTGCCTGAACTCCGAGTCGGCTGAGAAGGCCTCACGCTTCGTCCGGCTCTGTAACGCCTTCGGTGTACCGCTCGTCGTGATCGTGGACGTGCCCGGCTATCTGCCCGGTGTCTCCCAGGAGTGGGAGGGTGTGGTCCGGCGTGGCGCCAAACTCCTCCACGCCTTCGCCGAGGCATCGGTCGCCCGGGTCACCCTGGTCACCCGCAAGATCTACGGCGGCGCCTACATCGCCATGAACTCCCGCGCGCTCGGCGCGTCGGCGGTGTTCGCCTGGCCCGACGCGGAGGTCGCCGTGATGGGCGCCAAGGCTGCCGTGGGCATCCTGCACAAGCGGACCCTGGCCGCCGCGCCCGAGGCCGAACGTGAAGAGCTTCACGACCGCCTCGCGGAGGAGCACGCGGCGATCGCCGGCGGCGTGGGCCGCGCCATGTCGATCGGTGTGGTGGACGAGGTCATCGAGCCGACCGACACCCGCCGTCGTCTCGCAGAGGCACTGGGCGCCGCTTCGCACATCCGCGGCCAGCACAAGAACATCCCGCTGTGATCTGACGCGGTCCACGGGCCAGCTCGACCGCACTCGCGAACGCCCGCCTCCCCCGGGCCGGGGAGGGGGGCGGTCGGGTCTCGTCACCCCCGGCACCCCCCCGAGAGGGGGGCCGGGGGGCTCGCGCC
>CAMNYG010000029.1 GCA_946570335.1 uncultured Dietzia sp.
GACGGTGGCGGTCGAGTTCGGCGAACACGTCGTCGAGGAGCAGCACCGGCTCGATCCCGTCCGCGCGGAACAACTCGAGCGATCCGAGACGCAACGCGAGCGCGAACGACCATGTCTCCCCGTGGCTCGCGAACCCCTTCGCCGGCTCCTCACCGAGGGTCAGGATCAGGTCGTCGCGGTGCGGCCCGACGAGTGACTGTCCGCGCTCGATCTCCTCCCGGCGGCGCGAGCCGAGCTCGGCGAGGAGGTGCGCCTCGACGAATTCGGGGTCGGTGAGATCCGACTCCGCGGGCGGGGACGCGACGCGGAACCGGTAGGTCAGGTCGGCGGGTCGTGACTCCGGTGCGAGGGTGCGATAGGCGTCGACGACGAGGGGACGCAGTTGCTCGAGGAGGGCCACCCGACCGGACACGACACGAGCCCCTATCGAGGCGAGGCGCCCGTCCCACACGTCGAGGGTGTCCAACGCGGCAGCGGATTCCTCCGGTCGGCCGCGTCGGACCGCACTCGACGCGGACTTGAGAAGAGCCGTGCGTTGACGCAGGACCGAACCGTAGTCGGCGACGTCACCGCCGAGTGCGGGCCTGCGCTGGGACATGAGCTCGTCGAGCAGTCGACGACGCTCCGCCGGCTCGCCACGGACGAGGGCCAGATCCTCGGGCGCGAAGAGCACGGACTGGACCACGCCCAGGATGTCGCCCAGGCGGCGACACGGGGAGGTGTTGAGTCGCGCGCGGTTGGCCTTGCCCGAGTTGAGGGCGAGCTCGACCGTGAGTTCACGGCCGGCGTTGTGTGCCAGGGCACCGACCAGTGCGGTCTGCGCCCCGGTGCGGATCATGGGCGTGTCCCCGGAAACCCGGTGCGACCGCAGCGTGGCGAGCACTCCCACGGCCTCGAGCACATTGGTCTTGCCGTGCCCGTTGCGCCCGACCAGCGTGGTCACCCCGGGTTCGAGCTCGAGCTCGAGCAGCGGCCACGAGCGGAAGTCGAGAAGTCTCAGGTGACGCAGGTGCATGCCCGGGAGGCTCGCGGCAGACGTCAGCCCGGCAGGCGCACGGGCATGAGGAGGTAGGTGTGATCGGAATCGATCGGCGCGATCGCACCATCGGCATCCGGCTCCGGCAGCACCTCGGGCGCGGGGCGCAGCACGGCCGGCCGGCTGGGCTGGGTGAACCCGAACGCGACCCGCGGCGCGTGGATGCTGCCCAGCCCGTCGAGGAGGTAGCCCGGGTTGAACGCGATGGTCAGCGGCGCACCGACGAACTCGACCGGCAGCGTCTCGTTGGCCTGCGCGGCATCGTCCCCGCCCGCGGACAGGGCCACCTCGCCCTCGGTGAACGCCAGGCGGACCTGGACACCGCGGTCCGCCACCAGGGCGACTCGCTTGATGGCCTGCACCAGGGGGTCGACCTCCACCACCGCGACCGAGGTGTGCTGGGGCGGCAGGAGCTGACGGACCTTGGGGAATTCGGCGTCGAGCAGGCGGGTGGTGGTGCGCTGGCCGGACACCAGGACGCCCAGGATCCCCTCGGCACCGATCTCGGACCCGGCACCCAGGCTCAGGTCGACCCGACCACCGCCACCGGCGGACCGCGTGACCTCCGACAGCGCCTTGGCCGGGATGAGAACCTCCACGGCCACGTCCTCCCGGGCCGGCTCCCACTCGAAGTCACGGATCGCCAGACGGAAACGGTCGGTGGCGATGAGCGTGACGCGGGATCCCTCGATCTCCATCCGGATTCCGGTGAGCATCGGCAGCGTGTCGTCCTTGCCGGCGGCCACGACGACCTGTGACACGGCCTCGGAGAACGCCTCCACCTGGGCGGAACCGGTGACCTCCGGCATGGTCGGGAGCTGCGGGTAGTCCTCGACCGGCATGGTCGGCAGCGTGAACTTGGCCGAACCGCAGGTGATGAACATCTTCTGCGCGGTGACCGTCACCTCGACGGGGCGGTCCGGAAGCGCGCGGGCGATGTCCGCCAGCAGGCGACCGGACACCAGGGTGCTGCCCGGCTCGGAGACCTCGGCCGGGACCGAGACCTGGGCCGACGTCTCATAGTCGAACCCCGAGATGGTCAATCCCGAGTCGGCCTCGAGCAGGACCCCGCCGAGGATCGGCACCGACGGTCGCGACGGCAGGGTGCGCGCCACCCAGGCCACGGAATCCGCAAAGTCCTCGCGGGTGACGCGGAACGTCGGATCCGTGATCTCCATCGATGACCTCTTTCAGGCAGGGCGGATACCGCTTCGGGTATCTGGACGGTTGGTCTTGTCGGGCTGGGGAGTGCTGCGTGCCGTCGCCGGGCGGCGGGACGTCTCCATGAGAGTAACCGCTCGCACCGACAGAGGACACACCGAAGGGGTGGATCCGGGTCAAGCAGGCTCGCCGTTCCACATCCCTACTTCTTACAAGAACTCTCTAGAGAGCTAAGAGGTAGTAGTAGGTCCTGTGAAATTGTGAGCCGAGCCCTGTCACCACAGGTCCGATGTGATTTCCGAGTGTGGACGCGGCCGTTGGTTCTTGTGGTTTGTTCGGTGGGGACAGTGGAATCACACGTCTCGGTCCACCCTCTGTCCACCGTTGGTCCACAAGATCCCACAGCTTTGTCCACAGCTGTGAAAGATGTGACGGGTGGCATGAGATGGGTGGATCCGAGACTCGAGTGAGTTACTTCTTGTCGCCGAAGAGTCCGATATGAGCTCGTGACCGGACGTGGTCGTCCACGAACTCGTCCAGTTCTGCGAAGACCTGCTTGGAAGCATCAAGCCACGGCATGAGGATCGGGAAGACGTGGAACATACCCCTGGCCTCGATCGCGTGCACCTCGATCTCCGCGGCACGGAGGTTGTCCACGAGCTCGCGGATGCCGTCCCGGAACATCTCCTTGCCGCCCGAGGTGACGAATGTGGGCGGGAACCAGTCGGGGCTCAGGGCGGCGTTGACGGTCGAGACCAACGGATCTCCGGGGGCGATCCCCTGGAGATACGGCGCCGTGGGCACGTTCCACGGGAGGATGTCGTACCGCGCGTTGTCCGAGACTGACGGTTGGTCCAGCTCGAGATCGGTTTCCGGGGAGAAGAGGGCCAGCGCGGCCGGCATGTCGACCCCGGAGGCGTGCAGGTGCGACACCAGTGACGCGGCCAGGCCACCACCACCGGAGTCGCCCGCGACGATGAGGTTCTCGGCCTCGATCCCCTGTTCCAGCATCGCCTCGTAGACACTCGCCGCGTCCAGCACCCCGGCGGGGAACGGGAACTCGGGGGCCATCCGGTAATCGGCGATGAAGATGTGGCAGCCGGTCTGCTTGGCGATGGCGGACGCGAACGCGGCGTACATCATCGGTGACGTGCCGATGTAGCCCCCGCCGTGCAGATACAAGATGGTGCCGTCGACCCGGTCGTGGGTGCCCGGCTTGCGCCGACACCACAGACCGGGCACGCCCCCGATCTCCTCCTTGGTGATCGTGACACCGTCGAGCTGCTTGACGAACGGTGGCATCACGACCCGACAGAGGCCGTCGATGACCTGCTCCATGGAGCGGAACTCCTCGATCGGCAGGCCGAGGGAGTACCCCATGAAGGAACGGATGGTCTGCCGCGTGACGGACTGTCCGAGGTTGTCGACGATGTTGCCAGGCCCGCGCCACGGCTGGACGAACGGTATGCGGGCGAGTCCGGTGAGCAGATTCTGCCCGAGTCCCACCATCGTGAGGGCTGCGACGGCCGGCGTGGCGGTCTGAACTTCGGGACGATCGGCCATGACCATGGATGTCGGGTCGCCGATGAACCGTGTATCGCGGCCTCGACGCCCCTCCCCCCTTTCGTGAAAGAACGGGCGCGCGAAGGACCGCGCGGAGCTTGTGCCGTCGAGGTTAGCGAATTCTTCTCGTCTACATCGCTCGGGATCGTTCGCGGATGCGCGCGGTCAGCTCCTGGATCTGGTCGTAGGTACGCCGATCGTCCTTGATCTCCTTGAGGATCTTGCGCTGTGCATACATGACGGTGGTGTGGTCCTTGCCGCCGAACGTCACCCCGATCTTGGGAAGCGACAGGTCCGTGAGCTCCCGGCACAGGTACATGGCGATCTGACGGGCCCGGGACAGTGACCTCGTCTTGGATGTCCCACAGAGCTCGTCGATGCTCGTCGAGAAGAACTCGGCGGTCACGGCCATGATCGTCGCCGCCGAGATCTGCAGCGAGTCGTCATCGGAGACCACGTCGCGCAACACCACCTCGGCCAGTGGCACATCGATGTCGTGTCCGTTGAGGGAGGCGAACGCCACGACGCGGATCAGCGCCCCCTCGAGTTCGCGGATGTTCCGCTGGACCCGGGTCGCGATCAGCTCGAGCACGCCGCGCGGCACCTCGTAGCCCTCGGACTTGGCCTTCTTGTCGAGAATCGCGATGCGTGTCTCGAGCTCGGGCGGCTGGATGTCTGTGATCAGACCCCACTCGAAGCGAGTGCGGAGACGGTCCTCGAGCGGCTGGAGCTGCTTGGGCGGCCGGTCGGAGGAGATGACGATCTGCTTCTGCGCGTTGTGGATCGTGTTGAACGTGTGGAAGAACTCCTCCTGCACCTGCTCCTTGCCGATGAGGAACTGGATGTCGTCCACCAGGAGGATGTCCGCCTCGCGGTACCGCTTCTTGAACATGTTCTGGCGGCCGTCACGGACGGAGTTGATGAAGTCGTTGGTGAACTCCTCGGTCGAGACGTATTTGACCTTCTGTTCGGAGTACATCCGCAGGGAGTAGTGCCCGATCGCGTGGAGCAGATGGGTCTTGCCAAGGCCCGACTCCCCCCAGATGAACAGGGGGTTGTAGGCACGGGCCGGGGCTTCGGCGACCGCGAGTGCGGCGGCGCGGGCGAACCGGTTCGAGTTGCCCTGGACGAAAGCGCTGAAGGTGTAGCGCTGATTGAGTCCGGGCGCCGTCGCCGCGGAGAGCGCCTCGTCTCGGTCGCTTCCGTGGAGCAGACGCTCGGCGGCGATCTGCTCCTCGGTCATCCGGGTGGGACGCCGGGGCGTGGCGGGGTCGTCGCCGTGGGGCTCGGGTCGGTGGATCTCGTCGACGTCGATCTCCGGCGCGGTGTCCCCGTCGGCCTGCGGCTGCGCGCCGGCGAGCGAGGTGTCCACCTTGACAGCGAGATCGACCGGCTCCCCGAGCTGTGTGCTCAGCGCGCGGGTGATCGGACCGCGCAGGACCGATTCGATGTTGTCGCGGGCGAAGGCGGAAGGGGCTGCGAGCATCGCGAAGCCGTTGACCACGGCGATCGGCTGAACCAGCCGGAGCCAGGCCTGTTGCTGGCGGGAGAGGACCGGGTTGTCGTCACTGGCGAGCGCGGGATCGGTCAGTCGGTCGAGGACGGCACTCCACACGTGCTCGAGCTCAGGAGACACGGTGGGCGGTCTCCTCT
Organism: uncultured Dietzia sp.; assembly: GCA_946570335.1. Taxonomy (GTDB): domain Bacteria; phylum Actinomycetota; class Actinomycetes; order Mycobacteriales; family Mycobacteriaceae; genus Dietzia. The sequence goes on from CAMNYG010000029.1 coordinate 5,414, forward strand.
CGTCTGGTGTCGACGGTTCTCGTATCGATCTGGCGTACCGTCCTGCGGAACCACACTCTATCCACAGGCCTGCACCCGGGTCCATCGGGCTATCCACACCGTTGTCCACAGGTGTGAGTAAATAGACCCCTCCCGGGGCCGGAGCTGGTTGCGACGTGGATTGTTGGCGGTCGTACGGGCGATCGGTTGTGTTGGCCCCGCTTCGGGGCTCGATGATGAACGACGGTAACAACACTGTGAACGACTGGGCAACCCTCAAGATCAGGTGGAGGCCGTAAGTCAAGCATCACGGCCGTGGGTGTGTCGCCTTGGGCTGTGAAGTGGTACGGGAGAGGCGAGTGGGATTACACAGTTTGGCGCGCAGCCGGTTGTGAGCGTAATCTTGAACAGTCTGTCGCGCGCCCGGGTGGCGTGCGGCGCGTCGTGGTGCCGCCGTCAGGGGTTCGACGACGTCTCGAACTCGATCGCGTGCCGGCAACGGTGCCGACTTCATGTGAGGAGCCAACCATGGCCAAGGGCAAGCGGACCTTCCAGCCGAACAACCGTCGTCGTGCCAAGGTGCACGGATTCCGTCTGCGTATGCGCACCCGCGCCGGCCGCGGCATCGTCGCGGCCCGTCGTCGTAAGGGTCGTTCGGCGCTGACGGCCTGATCCCGGCCGGGTGGCGGGTGCTTCCCGGGCCGCACCGGCTCCACCGTTCCGCCGATTTCGGGACGGTGGTGCGTCGGGGTGCCAGGAAGGGCCGCCGCACGATGGTCGTATACGCCCACGTGGACTCTTCGGAGTTCCGCGTGGGCGGTCCCCGTTTCGGGCTCGTCGTGAGCAAGGCCGTCGGCGATTCGGTGACCCGTCACCGTGTCAGTCGGCGGCTTCGCCATATCGCCGCAGAGGTGGTCGGTGACCTCGATCCCGATCTGATGGTGGTCATCCGGGCCAATCCCGCCTCGGCGACGGCCTCGCATGACGATCTGGTCCGCGATTTCCGCAAGGCGCTGGATGTGGCGTCGGCGCGCGCGAGGGAGGTCCGGTCATGACGGAGCGGCGTCCGGGACCGATAGCCCGGGCCCTGTTGTGGATGTTGGATTTCTACCAGAAGGGCATCTCCCCGCTCATGCCCCCGAGCTGCCGCTTCCAACCCAGCTGCAGCAGCTACGCGGTCGAAGCCGTCCGTGTCCACGGTGCCTGGTACGGCACGTGGCTCTCGGTCTGGCGTCTTCTGCGTTGTGGGCCGTGGACGCCGGGCGGTTGGGATCCGGTCCCGGAACCTCGTGCTCCCGATCCCGGTTCCACCTCGCCTGAGCACCCGTCCCCCTCCGAACGAAGCTAGGATTTCTCCACCCATGTCGTTCATCACGGACCCTCTGGTCTATTACCCGATCTCCGGGATCCTCTGGTTCTGGCACAAGATCTTCGCGTTCCTCGGCGGTCTGTTGCCGTGGGTGGGGGACCCGGAATCCAACGGCATCATCTGGGCGATGTCGGTGATCTTCCTGGTCGTCACCCTGCGGATCATGCTGTTCTGGCCGGCGGCCAAACAGATCCGTTTCTCCCGCAAGATGCAGGAGATGCAGCCCAAGATGAAGGAGCTGCAGAAGCGGTACAAGAACGACCGCGAGAAGCTCATGACCGAGCAGCGCAAGCTGCAGAAGGCCGAGGGCTTCAACCCGCTTCTGGGCTGTCTGCCGATGTTCATCCAGATCCCGGTGTTCCTCGGCCTGTTCCACGTCCTGCGGTCGTTCAACCGGATGGGTACCAGTTTCAACGGTCTCGGCATGACCGCGGAGGAGACCCGCAACACGGGCAACTACGTGTTCAACGCCGAGGGGGTCCAGAGCTTCCTCGACGCCCGACTGTTCGGTGCTCCCCTGTCGTCGTTCATCTCGCAGCCTGTCGAGCAGTTCCAGGCGTTCGTCGAGCCGGGCGCGATGCTCGATTTCGCCCGCTGGAACATCATCGTGGTGGCCGTGCCGCTGATGATCGTGTCGGCGGTGACGACGCACTTCAACGCCCGCGTGTCGCTCTCACGGCAATCTCCGGAGGCCGCGGCCAATCCGCAGGCCAAGATCATGAACCAGCTGATGCTGTGGGCCTTCCCGATCGGCATTCTGGTAACCGGTGCGTTCTGGCCGATGGCGATCCTCGTCTACATGGTCACCAATAACCTGTGGACGCTCGCACAGCAGTACTACCTGTACGAGAAGATGGCCAAGGAGGACGACGCCGCAGCGCTGGTGCGTCGCGAGGAGCAGAAGTCGCTGGCGCCGAAGGTGGGCGTCAAGCCGGTCAACCCGAAGAAGGGTCGCCGATCGGTTGGCGCCCCGACCAGCTCGGGCGGCGGTGCGGGCGTCGAGGCCCCCACGGCGACGGTGACGGTACAGGACGACGGCGATGGACGGTCTCCTGCTTCGAGCTCGGGGAAGGCGGCGGCTCCGGGGGCCAAACCGCGCCCGGGCCAGAAACCCCAGCCACCGGGCGGTCAGCGGAGCAGGCCCGCCCAGAAGGCCTCCGGCTCCAAGTCGAAGAGCAAGAAAAAGAAGAAGAAGCGCTGACCATCCAGGAACGCGTGGACGGACAAGGTCCCCGATGCTCCGGCATCGGGGACCTTGTCCCATACTTGGGGTAGGTATTCGTCGTCCGAACAGGTGCGGCGATCGGCGGTCACGACGGAGGCGGTTCCATGTCGAAGAAGAGCATCGAGGTGTCCGAGGAGCGGTTGGTCGAGGAAGGCGAGGTCGCCGGTGATTACCTCGAACAGTTCCTGGACATCCTCGATTTTGATGGTGATATCGATCTGGATGTCGAGGGCGATCGCGCCGTGGTGAGCATTGACGGTGGTGATGATCTCGACTCGCTCGTCGGCGCGGACGGCGCGGTGCTCGATGCCATTCAGGAACTGACGCGTCTTGCCGTGCAGCAGGAGCTCGGTGAGCGCAGTCGCCTCATGCTTGATATCGCCGGGTGGCGTGCGGCCAAGCGGGAGGCGCTCACGGAGAAGGGCCGGCTTGTGGCTCAGCGAGTTCTCGAGTCGGGGGAGGCTGTGGAGATGGAGCCCATGAGCCCGTTCGAGAGGAAGATCATTCACGACGCGATCGCCGAGATCGACGGGGTGTCGTCGGACTCGACCGGGGTGGAGCCGCAGCGGCGGGTGGTCGTTCTTCCGGCGTAGCTGTAGTTGATGTCTCTTCGGGGGTGTGGGTCGTGTCCCGCACCCCCGAACTGTTTTCCGGGACGCGTCCGAGCCGGGAGACCGTGGGCGGGACAATTCACAGGGTTAGTCACAGGTGTGTAATTCGCTCGCGTGGTTTCACGTGAAACCATGGGGGCAGGGTTTCCGTTGGATACTCAAATGGATGAAAGTGAGGCGGATCAACGATGTCCGATCATGCGCGGGACGAAACGTCACGTGACGGGGCGGAGATGAAGGGAGCCGTTGAAGAGTCATCGGCCCCTCCCCCACCTCCGAGTGTTGGTCAGGTATTCGGCAGTCGTTCGGATCTTGCCGTTGAATACGTCCGCTTCCTCGCCGGCGCCGGATTGGAGCGAGGGCTCATGGGCCCACGCGAGCGCCCGCGCTTGTGGGACCGCCATGTGCTCAACAGTGCTGCGGCGGCATCTCATATGGGAGACGGCGAGAAGGTTGTCGACATCGGCAGCGGGGCCGGACTGCCGGGGATACCGCTCGCGCTCGCACGGCCGGATCTCCAGATGATTCTTGTGGAACCGCTCCTGCGTCGGGTCACCTTCCTCGAGGAGGTGATCGGAGAGCTGGAGATTAACGTGCGCGTGGTCCGTGGGCGAGCCGAGGAGAAGGCAGTCATCGCCTCGGCCGGTGAAGCGGACGTCGTGACCTCTCGGGCCGTTGCCCCGCTGGCAAAACTGGCCGCCTGGTCTGCACCTCTGCTCAGACCCGGCGGCCGGATGGTCGCACTCAAGGGGATCTCTGCGGCCGAAGAGATCGAACGCGACGGTGCAGCTCTCGCAAAGCTAGGCTTCGAGGGGGTCCACGTGGAGCCGGTGTCGGCGCCTGATGCGGAAGAGACGAGGCTGGTTATCGCCACGATGCAGACTAAGATGACGAGGCGAGGATCGCGCTCACGAGAGTCCGGAGTACGCAGACGCTGAAGGCGTGTGGATGGCTCGGCGGTTCGGACGATGTCGGTTTCACGTGAAACACTGAGATCGATACAGCGAGCACGGGTCGTCACCACCGATCCCGCCGACTTGAAGATTGCCGATTCTGTGACTTGAAAGGTGCCGGATGTCCGACCACGAGACACCGATCTTTGCCGCCGCCAGGCAGGCGAGCGAGGTGCTCCACGGGGACGCGCCTTCGCTCCCCCGTCCCGCAGAGACCAGGATCATCACGATCGCCAACCAGAAGGGTGGGGTCGGCAAGAC
>CAMNYG010000030.1 GCA_946570335.1 uncultured Dietzia sp.
GGCAGACTCCGCGCTGTGGACATGCAGGTCGGATGGCCGGGACGGCCCGCCACCACGGCAATCGACCTGGACCTGCACGCCGGAGCCCGGGTCGCGATCGTGGGGGACAGCGGGAGCGGCAAGACCACGCTGCTGATGACACTGGCGGGTCTTCTCCCGGCCCGGGGCGGCGCGCTCACCCTCGACGGACACCCCCTCGACCACTTCGACCCGGGGCAGCTACGGCGCACGATCGGGTTCTTCGCGGAGGATGCCCACATGTTCGACGCCTCGGTTCTGGAGAACCTACGGGTCGCCCGTGGGGACGTCACCGAGGCCGAGGCCCGTGCCGTGCTGGAGACGGTCGGGCTGGGAGAGTGGATCGACGGACTGCCCGACGGGGTGGACACGGTGCTGTCGGCCGGCGCTCACACCGTGTCCGGTGGTCAACGCCGAAGGCTGTTACTGGCGCGCGCTCTGCTGTCACCTGCGCGGATTCTGTTGCTCGACGAACCCGCGGAGCATCTCGACGACGCCGACTCCGCCGACCTGCAGAGTCGTCTCCTCGATCGGGATTCCGGTCTGGTCGCGCCGGACCGGACGGTTGTGCTGGTCACCCACCGTCTCCCGGACGGGGTGGTGCCGGACATCCGGGTCAAGGGGGCCTCGGGTCCGGTCGCCACGGCCGAGTCGCCGTCGTCCACCCCGGTTCCGGTTTCCCGGGACTAAATATAAAAACTTTGAGATAGTAGATGTGGTTCGGGGTCGGCCCGGATGAGTTCAGCAGTGAGGTAGCGGTATGCACCATTCAGCTCCCCGAGAAGATTTCACCGACGCGAACATCAAGATCGGTGAGCGGGCCACGTGGGCGGTCGGTCTCCCGGCTATCGAGCACGCGATGCTCCCGTCCGAAGAGGAGATGGGGACGGCCCGGACCGCCAAGGTCTCGCTGACCATCAACCATAAGAAGGGCTTCGACTGCCCCAGCTGTGCTTGGGCGAATCCGGACCACAGTAAGCCGCTTGAGTTCTGTGAGAACGGCATCAAGTCCATCGTGTGGGAGTCCACGCCACTGACCATCCCGCGGGAGTTCTGGGCAGAGAATTCTCTGACCAGCATGCGAGCCAAGTCCGAGTACTGGCTCGGCAAGCAGGGGCGCATCGTGGAGCCGATGTACAAGGCGGCGGATTCGGACAACTACGTCCCTGTCAGCTGGGACGAGGCCTTCGACATCGCGTCGCGGCACCTTCGTTCCCTGAAATCTCCGAACGAGGCGGTCTTCTACACGAGTGGCCGCATCATGAACGAGCCGGCGTATCTCTATCAGTTGTTCGCGCGGGCCTTCGGGACCAACAACCTGCCGGACTGTTCGAACATGTGCCATGAGGCCACCGGAGCCGGGATGGCGCCGGCCATCGGTGTGGGCAAGTCGACGATCGCCTACGACGACTTCGGCAAGGCCGACCTGGTGATCGTCATGGGGCAGAATCCCGGGACCAACCATCCGCGGATGCTCAACGCTCTCGAGGACACCAAGGTCAACGGTGGCGCCATGGTCGCGGTCAACCCGCTCCCCGAGGCGTCGCTGATGCGCTACAAGAATCCGCAGCGGCCCAGTGGTCTCGTGGGCAAGGGCACGAAGCTCGCAGACGAGTTCCTCCAGATCCGGATCGGCGGCGACCAGCACCTGATCCAGGCGGTGGCCAAGCGCGTACTGCTCGCCGAGGAGGCGGCACCCGGAACGGTGCTCGACCACGAATTCCTCGACACCTACTGCGAGGGGTTCCAGGAGTATCGGGAGCACATCCTCGCAACGGACGACCAGGAGGCCCTCGACGCGACCGGTCTGACGGCGGAGCAGATCGATTCGTTGGCGGATCGCTACATCAAGTCGGACGCCACGATCATCACCTGGTGCCTGGGAATCACCCAGCACAAGACCGGTGTCGCCACGATCGCCGAGATCATGAACCTGTTGATGCTGCGGGGCAACATCGGCAAGCCCGGCGCCGGGGCCTCACCGATCCGCGGTCACAGCAATGTTCAGGGCGACCGGACGATGGGCGTCTGGGAGCAGATGCCGGACTGGTTCCTCGACGCCGTCGCCGATGAGTTCGGTTTCGAGCCGCCTCGTGACCACGGCTTGGATACGGTGGCCAGCATGAACGCCGTCGAGCGCGGTGAGGTGAAGGTCATGATGTCGATGGCCGGCAACATCGTCGGAGCGATCTCGGATTCCGCACGTGCGGACGAGGGGATCGCCCGGGCCGATCTGACGATCCAGGTCTCCACCAAGCTCAATCGTTCCCACATCGTCACCGGTCGGGAGGCGTTGATCCTGCCGGTTCTCGGTCGCACCGAGAAGGATGTTCAGAACGGGCTCTTGCAGTACGTCACCGCTGAGGACACGGTGTGCCGCATCAACTCGAGCCGCGGCGAGCTCGACCCTGTCGCTCCCGGTCTGCTTTCCGATGTGTCGGTGATCTGCCGATTGGCGGAGCGCGTGTTGGAGGGGCGGGGATTGAATATCGATTGGAGGGGCTTCGAACGACACTACGACACGATCCGGGATTCGATCGCTCGTGTGGTTCCCGGTTTTGAGGACTTCAACAGGCGGATGGAGGAGGAGACCACTTTCGTGTTGCCCCACGGGCCGCGCGACAGTCGCACGTTCCCGACCGCTACCGGCAAGGCTCAGCTGACCGTCCATCACGCCGAATACATGCGTGTCCCGGAGGGCCGGTTGATCCTGCAGACCATGCGGGCGCACGATCAGCACAACACCACCATCTACAGCCTGAACGACAGGTACCGGGGTATTTCAAACGGTCGCTTCGTGGTGTTCGTCAATCCCGATGACCTGGCCGAGTTGGGTTTGCGCGACGGCCAGATCGTCGACATCTTCAGCGAGTGGCCGGGGCGGCCGGACAAGGTGCTCCGTGGGTACCGGGTCGTGTCGTATCCCTCGGCGCGTGGGTGCGCCGCCCTGTACTTCCCAGAGGGCAACGAACTCATCCACCGCGAGGCTGTGGCCGACGTCTGCAACACCCCCACGTCGAAGCAGATCATCGTCCGTATCGAACCGGGGACGACCCCCGTCGCCACCGGGCGGCCGGTCGCGAAGTAGTAGTCCGGCGCCTTCGTGTCCTCCTGATCGGGTTCAGAAAGGGGGCGGGACGCCGTATGCCGGGTGTGCGACGAGGGGTCTCAGCGCCGCCCGCGGGCTTCGCGGTAGACCTCCACCAGTGAGTCGGTGGACGAGTCGAAGGCCGGATCGGGGTGCGTCTCGGCGGTCAGGGCCGACAGCAGCATGCCAGCCTGCTGTTTGCCCAGCTCGACGCCCCACTGGTCGAACGCGTTGATCCCCAGGATCGCGGCCTGGGAGAAGACGACGTGCTCGTAGAGTGCGATCAGCTGACCGAGCACGCCGGGGGAGAGCGACGGCGCGAGGATGGTGGTGCTGGGCCGATTGCCGGGCATGACCTTGTGCGGGGCCAGTGCGGGATCGACGCCGTCGGCGATGACCTCCTGCTCTGTCTTGCCGAACGCCAACACCCGAGACTGCGCGAACATGTTGGCCATGAGCAGATCGTGCATCGAGCCGGTGCCGTCGGCGGTCGCCAGGTCCGCGCCCGGGCGGGCGACGCCGATGAAGTCGACCGGCACGAGTTGTGTGCCCTGGTGGAGCAGCTGGAAGAAGGCGTGCTGCCCGTTGGTGCCGGGTTCGCCCCAGTAGATCTCGCCGGTGGGGTAGGAGACGTCTGTGCCGTCGAGCCGTACCGACTTCCCGAGAGACTCCATGGTGAGCTGCTGCAGGTACGCCGGGAACCGTGACAGGTCCTGGACGTAGGGGATCACGGCCTTCGACTGGGCGCCGAGGAAGCACGTGTACCAGATGCCCAGCAGAGCCATGAGGACCGGCGCGTTGTGCTCCGGGGACTCGCTCGCGAAGTGCAGGTCCATGGTGTGGAAACCCTCGAGGAGCTCGATGAACGCCGGCGGCCCCACCGTGAGCATCACCGACAGGCCGATGGCCGAGGACACCGAGTAGCGTCCGCCGACCCAGTCCCAGAACTCGAACATGTGGTCCGCGTCGATCCCGAACTCCGCGACCTCGTCCGCCGCGGTGGAGACGGCCACGAAGTGCGAGGCGATCGCACTCTCCGAGCCGAGTGCGTCGATGAAGTGCCGCCGCGCCGCGTGCGCGTTGGCCATGGTCTCCTGCGTGGTGAATGTCTTGGAGGCGACCACGACCAGCGTGGTGGCGGGATCCACGCGCGCGAGGGTCGCCGTGAGGTCGGCCGGATCGACGTTGGAGACGTAGTGGGCGCGGATGCCGTCGGTCTGGAGCTGGCGCAGGGCCTTGTCGACCATCACCGGGCCCAGGTCGGAACCGCCGATGCCGATGTTGATCACCGTGTCGATGCGCTGGCCGGTGTGGCCGCGCCAGTCACCGGAGCGCACGCGGTCGGCGAAGGCGGTCATGCGGGACAGCACCGAGTGGACGTCCGAGACCACGTCCTGGGTGTCGACGACGAGGTCGGCATCGGCCGGAAGGCGAAGCGCCGTATGGAGGACCGGTCGATCCTCCGTCGTATTGATGTGGTCCCCGCGGAACATCGCGGCCCGCTGCGCCGGCAACCGGGCGGTCTCGGTCAGGTCGATAAGGGCTCTCAGGATCTCGTCGGTGACGAGATTCTTTGACAGGTCGATATGCAGGTCACCAGCGGTGATCGACATCCGGCGACCACGATCGGGATCGTCGGCGAACAGCTCCCGCAGCGACACGTCGCCGATGGAGGAAACCAGTTCCTCTACAGCTGTCCACTGGTTGGTCGTGCTGATGTCCGTCATGGCTTCGAGGTTAGTCGGGAATGTCGGGGAGGGCCCGCGTGTTCCCACGACGTGGCCCCTCCAACTCATCCCGAAGACCTGACGTCCCAATCCGGAGCCCGGCAGGCCGGCCCCCCGGCCTCCACGGCTCTGCCCACCGTCGGAACGCAGGCCGAGCGACTCGTCCAACTCGGTGTGCCGGAACTCGCCGGGATCACCGCCGACCGACTGCGCGACCTGGCGGCGGAACTTCCCACCGGACCGGGCCTGCTGGCCGTTGATCCGACGCTCGTACCGACTGCCTTGCTGGCCGAACTCATGAGTCGCGACGGGAAGGCCGGCTTCGTCGTCGTCGACATGACCGACCTGGCGGAGTTCACACCCACCGACGACATCCACGTACCCGACGCCCCGCTCTACCTCGTCGACGACGTGACCCGCGGCGACGACATGCTCGGGTGGACCCCCACCGACGCCCATCCCGAGCTGACCGCACGCGGCCGGACGCCGCTGACCATCTCCGAGGGCGTGAGCTGGCTCCTTCAACAGCCCGGGCAGCTCGAGTCCGGAGCGTGCTTCATGTGCATCGGCTCCCGCAAGCGCAAGCTCACCGGCGGCCTCGACCCTCGGACCCCCGCACTGTGGATCAGCGGTGGTACCGGACGCGACGGCCGGGCGAACAAGGGTGCGCCCAAGCTGGGCTGGTGTTGGGCCGGCAATCATCACACGTGGCTCGGGATCGCCTCCGCCTCGGGACGGCGCGGACCCGACTGAAGGCGGGGGGCGGCGTCACCGTGGGTGGCGCTACTGCCCGAGCCGACCGCGTCCCAGTCGCAGCAGCATCCCGGCGAGCGTCTGCCCCTCCTGGCCGAGGGCGGAGAACCGCTCGTAGACCTTGAGTTCCCGCGTGTGGACCAGCTTGGTGCCGCCCGACTGCATCCGGGTGCGGCCGATGCGCCTGGAGATCTCGCTGCGACGCTGGATCGCCTCGAGGATCTGCGCGTCCAACCGGTCGATCTCCAGACGCAGTTCCTGGATCTCGGCCTCGGAGAGGGGGTCGTCGGTGCCGGCGGGGTCGGTGCTCATGGGAGGAATTATCCCACTGCGCCCCGAGACCGGTGCGGGTGCGTCTAGTGTTCCCCCGTGGAGAATTTCAACACGCTCCTCGCCGACATCGGATCGGTGATCTGGGGCCCCTTCGTCCTCATCCCGCTGCTGCTCGGCACGGGCCTGTTCCTCACGGTGCGTCTGCGGATGCTGCAGTTTCGCAAACTGGGCCCCGCACTGCGATTGGCCCTGATCAAACGTAAGGACGACGGCGGAGCCGGCGACATCTCCCAGTACCAGGCGCTCACCACCGCGCTCGCCGCGACCGTCGGCGTGGGCAACATCGTCGGCGTGGCCACGGCGATAGCTCTGGGCGGCCCAGGCGCGCTGTTCTGGATGTGGATCACCGCGCTGCTGGGCATGGCGTCCAAGTACTCCGAGGCATTTCTCGGCGTGCGCTACCGGGTCACCGACGCGCGCGGCGAACAGTCCGGCGGTCCGCAGTACTACCTGCACCGCGGTTTCACGGAGGTCTTCGGTCGCACCGGAGGGCGGATCGGACTGGTCATGTCAATCGTGTTCGCGGTGTTCGCCGTGCTGGCCAGCTTCGGCATCGGCAACATGACGCAGGGCAACGCCGTGGCCACCCAGATGGAGAACTCGTTCGGGGTTCCCCACATCACCACCGGCATCATCCTGTTCGTTCTCACCGGTGCGGTGCTGCTCGGAGGCATCAGGTCGATCGGCCGTGTCACCGCGGGATTCGTACCGCTGATGATCCTGCTGTACGTCGTCGGCGGCATGGTCGTGCTGGTGGTCAACGCCGACCAGATCCCCGGCGCGTTCGGCCAGATCTTCTCCGACGCCTTCACCGGCACCTCCGCGGTGGGCGGTTTCGCCGGCTCGGCCATCCTGTACGCCATCCAGATGGGCGTCGCGCGCGGCATCTTCTCCAACGAGTCCGGCATGGGTTCTGCGGCGATCGCGGCCGCCGCCGCCAAGACCTCCCACCCCACCCGGCAGGGGCTCGTGTCGATGACGCAGACCTTCATCGACACGATCATCGTGGTGACCTTCACCGGACTCGTGCTGGTCACCTCCGGAACGTGGCAGGAGGGCGGGGATCGTGCGGGCACCATGACCGCCGACGCGTTCGCCGGGGCGATGCCCGACGGCGACAAGCTGGTGGCGGTGTCCATCGCGTTCTTCGCCTTCTCCACCATCCTCGGCTGGTCCTACTACGGTGAGCGCTGCATGGAGCGGCTCGTCGGCGCCCGCGGCGTGATCCCGTACCGGATGGTCTTCACCTGCGTGGTGTTCATCGGTGCGGTCACCGAGCTCGAGGTGGTGTGGAACTTCGCCGACGTGATGAACGGGCTCATGGCGATCCCGAACCTCATCGGCCTGCTGCTGCTGTCCGGGCTGATCGTGCGGGAGACGCGCCGGTACCTCGACAATGATCCGAGACTGACCGCCACCGCCGCGCAGGTGGAAGAGTTCATGGAGACCGGTCGACGATGAGGCCCGGTGTCGGATCCGCTGGGTAGATTGGACCCACGATGACCGACACCGCACCCGCCCTCGCAGCCGATCCCGTTCACCATGCCTCGCCCCTCCTGGAGGGCCTCAATCCGCAGCAGGCCGCCGCGGTCGTCCACCGCGGCGGCCCACTGCTGATCGTGGCCGGTGCCGGGTCGGGAAAGACCAGCGTCCTCACCCGGCGAATCGCCTATCTGCTCGCCGAGGGCGGCGCGCACCCGGGCCAGATCCTGGCGATCACCTTCACCAACAAGGCCGCGGCCGAGATGCGGGAGCGCGTCTCCGCGCTGGTGGGGCCGCACGCGGAGCGCATGTGGGTGGCCACGTTCCACTCGATCTGCGTGCGGATTCTGCGTGCCCAGTCCGCGCTGCTGGGCACGCGCAACTCCAACTTCACGATCTACGACTCGGACGATTCCCGGCGGCTGCTGGGGATGATCGCCAAGGAGCAGCAGCTCGAGGTCAAGAAGTTCACGCCGCGGATGTTGGCGGCGGCCATCTCAGGTCACAAGAATGAGCTGCGTGACCCGTCCGAGGCGATGGACCGCGCCCTGGAGGACTCGGACCGCACCGGCCAGACCGTGGCGGCCGTGTACGCCGAGTACCAGGCGCGACTGCAGTCGGCCAATGCGTTCGACTTCGACGACCTGATCGGCGAGACCGTCGCCCTGCTTCGCGCGCATCCGCAGGTCGCGGCGTATTACCGGCGTCGGTTCCGGCACGTGATGGTGGACGAGTACCAGGACACCAACCACGCCCAGTATGTTCTGGTCCGCACGCTCGTCGGCGGTGCGACGCGGGCCGACGGGCAGGGGAGCGACGACGAGGTCGGCGTGCCCCCGGCCGAGCTCTGTGTGGTGGGTGACGCGGACCAGTCGATCTACGCGTTCCGCGGGGCCACCATCCGGAACATCGAGGATTTCGAGCAGGACTACCCGGATGCGCGGTCGATCCTGCTGGAGCAGAACTACCGCTCCACGCAGACCATCCTGTCGGCCGCCAACGCGGTGATCTCGCGTAACCCGGGCCGCCGTGACAAGAACCTCTGGACCGACGAGGGCACCGGCGATCTGCTGGTGGGCTACGTCGCGGACAACGAGCACGACGAGGCCCGCTTCGTCGCCGGCGAGATCGACCGGTTGGTGGATTCGGGCGACGCCTCCTACTCGGACGTGGCGGTGTTCTATCGGACCAACAACTCCTCCCGCGTCATCGAGGACGTGTTCGTGCGGCTCGGCCTGCCCTACAAGGTCGTCGGCGGCACCCGGTTCTATGAGCGCAAGGAAGTACGCGACATCGTCGCCTACCTCAAGGTCATCGCGAACCCGGAGGACTCGGTGGCGCTGCGCCGCATCCTCAACACACCCCGCCGCGGCATCGGTGACCGAGCCGAGGCGTGCGTGGTGGTCCATGCCGAGCAGCGGGGGATCGGGTTCGGTGAGGCGCTTCGCGATGCCGCCGAAGGGAAGGTCGCGCTGCTGCCGACGCGCTCGGTCAAGGCGATCGCCGGGTTCGTCTCGCTGCTCGACGAGCTGCGCGGCCGGCTGGACGGTGCCGGTCACGCCGGCGGCGAGGGATCGGTCCCGGATGTCGGTGAGTTGATCGAGGCCGTGTTGGACCGCACCGGGTATCGCTCCGAGCTGGAGGCGTCCAACGACCCGCAGGACGCTGCGCGCCTGGACAATCTCAACGAGCTCGTGGGTGTGGGCCGGGAGTTCTCCTCCGAGGCCGCGCTGCAGCTCTCCGCACGCGAACAGGGCTTCGGTCCCGGCGCGGACGGTCCCGAGGTGAATGGCCCCGAGGCATCGGATACCGATTTTGCGGCTTCCGAGGCCGACGCCCAGCTGGACGAGGGGCTCGCCGCGCCCGGGTCGCTGGCGGCGTTCCTCGAGCGGGTCTCACTGGTGGCAGACGCTGACCAGATCCCCGAGGAGGAAGAGGGGCAGGTGACCCTGATGACCCTGCACACCGCCAAGGGCCTTGAGTTCCCGGTCGTCTTCCTCGTCGGCATGGAGGACGGGCTGTTCCCTCACATGCGGGCGCTCGGAGATCCGGCCGAGCTGTCGGAGGAGCGTCGACTGGCGTACGTGGGTATCACCCGCGCACGTAAGAGGCTGTACGTGTCGCGCGCCATGATGCGTTCGTCGTGGGGGCAGCCCATGGCCAACCCGGGGTCGCGATTCCTCGACGAGATCCCTTCCGAGGCGATCGAGTGGCAGCGCGAGGAGCCTGCCGGAGGGGCGGGCCTCGGGGACGACGAGGCGTTCGCGCCCCGCCGTCGCTTCGGCGGCGGGGGTGGCGGCTACGGCG
>CAMNYG010000031.1 GCA_946570335.1 uncultured Dietzia sp.
ATCGCGACCTCCTTGACGATGTAGCGGAAGGTCATGATGTTGTCCGCCATGCTCAACGCATCGGCGTAGCGGAGGTCGATCTCCTGCTGGCCGGGCGCCCCCTCGTGGTGTGAGAACTCCACGGAGATACCCATGGCCTCGAGTGCCTCGATCGCGTGGCGGCGGAAATGCGGGGCCGTTTCGTGGACCGCCTGGTCGAAGTAGCCGCCGTTATCCGTGGGCACCGGCTCGGCACCGTCCGTGTCGAGGCTGTGGAACAGGAAGAATTCGATCTCCGGGTGCACATAGCAGGAGAATCCGAGGTCAGCGGCATTGTTGAGCTGACGACGCAGCACGTGCCGGGGGTCGGCCCAGCTGGGGCTGCCGTCCGGGTTGAAGATGTCACAGAAGATGCGGGCCGAGTGCTGGCCGCCGTCGGCGTGGGCCCACGGCAGCACCTGGAACGTCGAGGGGTCGGGCTTGGCGACCGTGTCCGCCTCGGAGACGCGGGAGAAGCCCTCGATAGCCGATCCGTCGAAGCCGATCCCCTCCCCGAAGGCCCCCTCGAGCTCGGCCGGTGCCACGGCCACGGACTTGAGAGTCCCCAGCACATCGGTGAACCAGAGCCGGACGAACCGGATGTCGCGTTCCTCTAGGGTCCTGAGAACGTACTCCTGCTGGCGGTTCATGCCGTCCAACCTAGTGCCTGCCGCATTACGACCGTGTGACATCCCGCCCCGGGACCGTCCGGAGCATCGCGCTCGGGCACCCTCCGAACCCGTCCGGAGTGCGCGTGGCAGACTCGTCGGCGACAGCGCACGGGTCCTCCGTGCACGTCACCGCCCCCTGTCCACCCGGGGACCGGCGCATGACCGGCCTCGAGGTCACCGAAGGAAGGCCACACCGCAATGAGCGACAACCCCGATACCCCGGTCTACGGTTCCGGCGGCGAGTCGGATTCCGAACAGCAGGGTCTGACCCGTGTCACCCGCATCCACCACCTTGCCGAACTCAAGGCCGCCGGTGAGGCCTGGCCGATGCTCACCGCCTACGATTTCGTCTCGGCCCGACTCTTCCAGGAGGCGGGGATTCCGGTCCTGCTGGTGGGTGACTCCGCGGCGAACGTGGTCTACGGCTACGACACCACTGTCCCGGTCACCGAGGACGAGATGATCCCGCTGGTGCGGGCCGTCACCCGCGGCGCCCCCAAGGCGCTGGTCGTGGCCGACCTGGTGTTCGGTAGCTACGAGGCCTCACCCGCCCGGGCTGTGGAGGCGGCCATCCGGATGATGAAGGAGGGTGGCGCGCAGGCCGTCAAGCTCGAGGGCGGTGTGCGGATGGCCCCGCACATCCGGGCGATCGTCGACGCCGGCATCCCCGTGATGGCCCACATCGGCTTCACACCGCAGTCCGTCAACGGGCTCGGCGGCTTCCGCGTCCAGGGTCGTGGCGACGCCGCCGCCGAACTCCGCGCCGACGCCACCGCCGTGCAGGAGGCCGGAGCCTTCTCCGTGGTCATGGAGATGGTCCCCGCTGACCTGGCCAAAGAGATCTCCGCCGAACTGGAGATCGCCACCGTCGGGATCGGCGCCGGCAACGGCTGCGACGCCCAGGTGCTCGTGTGGCAGGACATGGCCGGTCACGGGACCGGTCGCACGGCGAAGTTCGTCAAGAAGTTCGCACGGTTGGCGGACACCTTGCGTGAGGCCGCCCGCGAATACGGAGACGAGGTCCGCTCGCGGTCCTTCCCCGGCCCGGAGCACTCCTTCTGATGGCCTCCCACCGGGTCGACGCCCGACCGCAGGACTCCGTCGCGAGCGAAGGGAGCGCCCGGCGGCGGGCGCCGTATCCTGAGATCGAACCGCATGAGTCGGGGATGCTCGACGTGGGCGACGGCCAGCAGCTGCACTGGGAGTGCTCCGGCCGCCCGGACGGCACGCCTGTCGTGTTCGTGCACGGCGGGCCCGGAGGAGGCACCAACCCGGCCCACCGGAGGATGTTCGATCCGTCGGTCTACCGGATCATCCTGGTGGACCAACGAGGCTGTGGTCGTAGCGTCCCGCATGTCGCGGACGGTGCCGACCTGTCCGTCAACACCACGTGGCATCTGGTGGCCGACCTCGAACGACTGCGCGAGCATCTGGGCCTCCACCAGTGGCTCGTGTTCGGCGGGTCATGGGGATCGACGTTGGCGTTGGCCTACGCGCAGGAGCACCCCGATCGGGTCCGGGGACTGGTCTTGCGGGGAATCTTCCTGTGCCGACCGTCGGAGATCGACTGGTTCTACCGCGGCGGGGCGGCCCACCTGTTCCCCGACGTCTGGGAGGGCTACCTCGCTCCCCTGCTCGCCGCTGACGGCCCCGAGGCCGTCCACCGGCCGGGGTACGACCACGTGGCCGCATACCACCGTCTCCTGCACTGCGGGGATCCGGAGACGGAAGTCGCGGCGGCCCGTGCGTGGACGACGTGGGAGACCTCCACGTCCATGCTGCTCCCCCGACAGGCTGCACCTATGGGCACGGCTGATCCGGACGGGATCAGCGACCGGTTCGCCCTGGCGTTCGCCCGGATCGAGAACCACTATTTCTCACACGACGCCTTCCTGAAAGGCGCGGCGATCCTCGATCGCATGGACCGGATCTCGCACCTGCCGGCGGTCATCGTGCACGGCCGCTACGACGTGGTGTGCCCGGTGGCCAACGCCTGGGAACTGCACGCGGCGTGGCCGGGCTCGGAGCTCCACATCGTGGCCGACGCCGGTCACGCGATGTCCGAGCCGGGGATCACCCATCACCTGCTCGAGGCCACGGACCGCTTCCGTCCCTGACCCCGAGCCGAGCAGGACATCCGCGCCCGCGCCTGTACGGCTTCACCACAGCCGCTCCCCTCGATGAACTCCCGCACCCGCCGCCGCGGGGGCGGGAGTTCACGCACAGGAGCGCCTGTCCGGGACGGGAGCGGGAGTTCACCCGCAGGAGCGCCTGCCGGCCACGGGAGTGGCGCTCGGCCGACGGGCCCGCCGTCAGATCACCCCGAACCTGCGCGACATGGCCACCGTTCCACGCTGATAGGCGGACGGGAAGAGCCGGACCAGGGCGTCGAGGACGTACGCGTCGGGCCCCACTAGAATGCGGGCACGCCGCCGCTCTACCCCGTCGAGGATGACGCGCGCGGCTGTCGAGGCCTCGGTGCGGGCGAACTTCTCATCGAAGACGGTGGCGAAGTCGGCGCTGTCGAGTCCCTCGGCGGCGGTGGCGTTGCGGGCCACCGCGGTCTTGATGCCGCCTGGGTGGACGCAACTCACATCGACCGGATGGCCGGCCGCGAGCATCTCCATCCGTAGAGACTCGGTGAACTGCTGGACCGCGGCCTTGGCCGCGTTGTACGCGTTCTGGGTGGGAACGGACAGGAACGAGAAGATGCTGGAGACGTTGACGAGGTGGCCGTCGCCGGAGGCGATGAGGTGCGGCAGGAACTCCTTGGTTCCGTGCACCGCACCCCAATAGTCCACGTCCATGACGCGGGCGATGTCCTTGTAGGCCGATTCCTCGACCCGTCCGGTGAACGCGATCCCGGCATTGTTGATCACCAGGTTCACCTCGCCGAAGTGCTCGGCGACCAGCCCGGCGTAGTCGGCGACCTGGGCCTGTTCGGTCACGTCGAGGCGCTGCGAGTGCACGTCGTCGGCGCCGTCGCCGCGGGCGAGGGTGACGGTCTCGGCGAGGCCGTCGACGTCGATGTCGGTCAGTGCCACCCGCGCTCCGCGACGGGCGGCCTCGCGTGCCAGTTCCCGGCCGATCCCGGAACCGGCGCCGGTGACGACGACGACCTTGCCGTCCATCTGCCATCGGGGACGGCGACCCACCAGCCCGCCGATCGTGTCGCTCAGCTGTCCGATCAATCCACTCATGCCCGAGCCTCCCCCGGCGACCGCTCCGTCGCACCGACCGGCGTACGGCGGTAGGCGCTCAGGTCGAACTCGCGTGTCTCGTTGCGGAACGCGAAGGTGAAGTCGGGCCACACGGCGGGGGCGTTGCCCTTGTCGTCCAGGTACCAGCTCTTGCAGCCGGTGGTCCACACGGTGTCACTGGTGTTGGCGCGCAGCTCGTCGTTGTACGCCTCCTGGACCACCTCGCGGACATCGACGGTCTGCAGATTCCGTGCCCGCATCATCTGCATGGCGCTGGCGAGGTAGTTCAGCTGGGACTCGATCATGTAGATCATCGACGAGTGCCCCAGCCCCGTCGCGGGGCCGACCAGAACGAAGAGATTGGGATAGCCGGAGACGGTCGTGCCCTTGTATGCCTCCATCCCGTCGCTGGCCCACTTGTCGGCCAGCGTTTTGCCATCGGTGCCGCGCACCCGCTCGAAGAACGGGGAGTCAGTGACGTGGAAACCGGTGGCGACCACCAGGACGTCCGTGGGGTGCTCGAGGCCATCAGCGGTGACGATGCCATCGCGGGTCACCTTCGTGATGGGCGAGGTGACCAGGTCCACGTTCTCCCGGGACAGCGCCGGGTACCAGGTATTGGACAGCAGGATGCGTTTGCATCCGATCTCGAATCTCGGGGTGACGGCCTCTCGCAGCTTCCGGTCGCGCACCTGCATCGCCAGGTGCGCGCGTCCGATGGCTTTGATGGGCGCCAACGCTGCGCGACTGCGCGTCAGGCCCACCACCTGGAATTCGCGGCTCGCGTACTGCAATGCCCGCACCGCGCGCTGCAGTCCGGGGATCCGGCGGTACGCCTTCCGTTCCAGGTCCGGGTAGGTCCGGTCGATGCGCGGCAGGACCCAGGGTGCGGTGCGCTGGTACACGTCCAGGTGAGCCACCGTCGGCGCGATGGACGGCACCACCTGGATGGCCGAGGCGCCGGTGCCGATCACCGCGACCCGCTTGTCCGCCAGCTTCACCGAGTGATTCCAGCGCGCGGTGTGGAAGACCGGTCCGGCGAAGTCCTCGATCCCGTCGATCTCGGGGTTCTTGGGCTCGCACAGTGCGCCGACACCCAGCACGACGACGCGGGCGTCGTAGGTGCCGTCGCTGGTCCGCACGGTCCAGCGGCCCCGAGGATCGTCGAAGTCGACGGCGGTGACCTCCACGCCGAAGCGGATTTTCTCGCGCACCCCGGCCTCGTGGGTCACCCGACGGATGTAGTCGTAGATCTCCCCCTGCGGGGAGAAGGCCCGGGACCAGTCCGGGTTCGGCGCGAACGAGTACGAATACAGGTGAGACGGGACGTCACACGCGGCACCGGGATAGCTGTTGTCCCGCCAGGTGCCCCCGACATCGGAGCCTCGTTCCAGAACGACGAGGTCGTCGAAGCCCTCCTGCGAGAGCCGGATCGCCGCGCCCAGCCCGGAGAAGCCCGCCCCCACGACCAGAACATCGACGGTGTTGATCTGTTCCACAGCTTCTCCCTCTGAGATGTCGTTACACGAGCCCGACCCGGAACAGTCCGGAGAGCCCGACGAACGCGCGTGCGAGCCGACATCGGTGAGCCGGCGTGGCGCGGTGTGAACGGAGCCACATCAATCTTACCCGCAGGTAAGGATGTCGGGGGGAAGCGTCCGGCTGAGTTCACCCGGAACTGGTACAACCAATCCATGTCGATCAGTGAGGCTCTCGAGGTCGAGAGCAAGTTCGAGGTCACAGCGGATGTCCC
The DNA here is from genome assembly GCA_946570335.1 of uncultured Dietzia sp. Lineage (GTDB taxonomy): Bacteria > Actinomycetota > Actinomycetes > Mycobacteriales > Mycobacteriaceae > Dietzia. Next base: position 5,643 of record CAMNYG010000031.1, read on the forward strand.
GGCCCCGTCTGCGGAGGCCTTCGCGCCACTCGTCGCGGACGCACCCGTCGAACACGAACTGTCCGCGACCTACTACGACACCCCGGACTTGACGCTCACCCGCCACAAGGTGACCCTGCGCCGCCGCACCGGCGGAAGCGACGAGGGCTGGCACCTCAAGCTCCCCGGCCGCGACGGGCGACTCGAACTGCAGGCACCACTCGGAGACGACATCCCCGACTCACTCGTCACCGCCGTGGCAGGCCTGGTCCGCCGCCGGGAACTCGCCCCGATCGCCCGGATCGACAACCGTCGACAGGTCGTCACACTGAGAGATGCGGACGGGACCGCAGTCGTGGAATTCTGCGACGACAGGGTCTCCACCGACTCGTTCGTTCCCGGCGGATCCGCCTCGAACTGGCGGGAATGGGAGGCCGAACTCGTCGACCCGGATCTCCCCCACGGCCACGAGGCCCTGGCCGCGGTCTCAGCGGTGTGCATCGACGCAGGGGCGACGGCCTCGTCGTCGTCGTCAAAACTCGCCCGCGCGGTGGGATCCGTCCCCGACGCGTGGGACCGCGGCGTCTCCCCCGTCCGCGACGCCCTGGGAGACGATCTGCTGCTGCTACTCGACCACGACCCGGCGGCGCGGCGCGTCACCATGACCGGTGTCCATCAGATGCGCGTCGCCGTACGTGGGCTGCGCAGCACCATCGGCACGTACGCCACCGAGTTGGAAGCCGAGACCGCGGGCGCTGACGTCGACCCGGCCCGGATACTGGACGAACTCAAGCTGCTCGCCGCGGTACTGGGCAAGGTGCGCGACATCCAGGTGGTCGACGAGCGGCTCGAGTCGATCGTCGAGGAATACCCCGAGGACGTGGTGAGCACCCAGACGCGGAAGCGGCTACGCGCCGAACTCGACGCGGAGGAGAAGCGCGCCGGCGAGCGCGTCACCGCGGCCCTGGTCTCCGATCGCTACCTCGACCTGCTCGACGGCCTGCACGAGCTCGTTCGCGTGGCGGGGACCGAGCCGGATCCCGTCCGCGAAGTCGACGATGTGCCCGCCTCGGGCAAGAAGCAGCGGCGCAAGGCCGAGGAGACGATCCTGCGCGGGATAGACCGGCAGTTCGCCAAGTTCACCAAAGCCCGCACGCGGACCGAGCGAGACCTGGCCTCACTGGATCTCACGCTGGCCCAGCGCGAGGAACTCACCCACGTGGTACGCAAGCGCGCCAAGGCGCTGCGCCGCAACGTCGGCTCGCTACCCGACAGAAGGGGGCTCAACGTGGCTCCGCTGCGGACCGCGTGCCAGCGACTGCACACCGTGCTGGGCGAGGTCCAGGACAGTGTGACCGCCCGCCAGTGGATCCGGCGCATCGCCCGACGGGCGGAATCGGCCGGTGAGTCGACGTTCGGGTTCGGCGTGCTCTTCGAGCACGAGCGCGGGTTCTCCGAACGCACCCTGGCCGGATTCGAGTCGGACGCGGCCACGGTGACCGCCGCGTATCGCGAGCTCGCCGAATCGCGCCGCGCGACGCGTCGCAAGAAGAGCAAAGGCGGGAAGAAGTCCCGCAAGAAGGACTGACCCGACAGGTCAGAAGACGGTCAGTCGTCCTCGTCCTGGGCGTCCCACGCCTCGTTGCGGGCCTTGGCCCTGGCCAGCGCGGCCTCGGCCTCTCCGCGACTGTCGTACGGGCCCATCCGGTTCTCCCAGCCGCCGACCTTGCCCTGTACGGCTTCGCCCGTGGCGAGGTCGTAGTACCACTTGTCGTCGGCCATGGCAGGTCTCCTCTGTTCGGAATGCTGTGCCCCCACGAAGCGTACCGTGGCACGGTCGGCCGAGAATCGCATCGTTAAGGCCACCACCACCGCCACCGATCCCACACTTCGAGATAGAGCACTTTTCTCTCATCTGAGTTTCACGGATCCGCTGTGAGCTGCGAATTCCGGTGCGGTGCACTGCGATTCAGGCGCCGAGTTCGGCCCAGACCGGTTGAGGCCCCGGAACGCCTGAGATTGTGTGGCACTCAGCTGCCGATTGTGAGCAGCAGCACCATCTCGCACCCGTCACGAGGACGGTCGCGAAGAGCAGAAGGGGAACCCATGAAGAACCTAGTCCGATCAGCCACAGTGGCCTCGGTGGCCGCCGCATTCGGCGCCGGCGCAGCACTATCGGCCCCCATGGCAGGAGCCCAGTCATCTCTTCCGGGAAGCCTGGCAGGCCCGGATGACTGCGGCACCCAGGTGGTGACCCCGGAGACCCTGGCCGGTTCCGGATGGTTCACACCCGACGACGAGACCGCGGCGGAGATCGCCGAGGTCGACGGAGCCCCGGAAACCGTCGGGGCCGCGGCGCTGACACTGCCCACGAGCCCGGAGAAGGGGTCATCGCTGTACAAGGACGTTGACGAAGCGCCGCTGGCCGAGCTCCTTCGCGACGGGGACGATCTGGCCCCGCTGAGCTTTGAGTACACCTCTGAGGGCCAGGCACCGGCGCTGCAGATCCGGCTCAACAACGCGAACCTGCATGACGACGAGGACCGCGCCGGCAGCGACATCGGATTCGCCACCATCGTGTGGAGCCCGCCCGCTGCAGAAGACTGGTCGATAGCCGATCCCGGCGACGACGACCAGTTCTGGGTGACCCGCACACTCGAAGGCGAGGACGGCGAGCCGATCCCGAGCAACACACGGATGACCCTCGACGAGATCATCGACCTCAACCCTGACGCGGTGGTCACCGAGTACGGCGTTCAGAAGACCCGCGACAACACCGCGGAGAACGTCGCGATCGACAACTTCACGCTCGGCTGCGAGACCACCGACTTCGAGCTCGAGGCCGAGGCCTCGGGCAGCCTCGACGACGTGCTGGGAAGCATCGAGGGGATACTTCCCTCATAAGTCGCACGATGTCGGATGACAGTCATGGGCGGAGCAACTCCCTGTTCCGCCCATGACGCGCATTTCACGACTCCCGCCGGCGGCGCCCGCAAACGAGCGGCCACCCGCGCCGAGCATCGTTGGATTGTGAACGAGCCGGCCTGTAAGCCGGATCCTGTGCCCCTCCGCGAAGGGAGGGCGACGACCATCCATCTGGGCACACCGTCACCGGGTACCTCAAGCGGTCCACCCGCGAACTCGGGCGAGCAGCCCTTCCGTGCATCACTGCACGTCATCCGCGCAGCCGCACCGACAGGCGGTGCGGCCTTCGACCTTGCTCCGGGCGGGGTTTACCCAGCCACCCCGGTCACCCGGGGTGCTGGTGCGCTCTTACCGCACCGTTTCACCCTTACCTCGCTCGAAAGCGTGGCGGTCTGTTTTCTGTGGCACTTATCCCGCGGGTCACCCCGGGTTGCCGTTAGCAACCACCCTGCTCTGTGGAGTCCGGACTTTCCTCGGGAGGCGGGCCTGTCACCAGGCGGCGATGGTTCCCGTCCCGCGGCCGTCCGGCCGGCTCGTTCGCACGCCAGTCTAGTCCGTCAGGGGCCGTGGATCTCAGGCGAGATGCGAGGTGTCGTTGACCAGGTGCACGGAGGTCGGCCCGTCCGGGTAGAAGCGCACGTCGGAAACCGAACCCAGGTCCAGGTGGAGTCGGAACAGCAGGTCGTCTCCGGCGTTGAGGCCTGCCCGGATCGCGAGCTTGATGGGGGTGACGTGGCTGACCACCGCGACCACTCCGCCGGGACGTTCGGAGACGATCCGTCGCAGTCCCCGCTCGACGCGCTCGCGCACCTCGTCGAAGCTCTCACCACCAGGGGGCGAGACGGTGGTGTCACCGAGCCACCGCGAGTGCACGTCGGGATCCTGCTCGGAGGCCTCCCGGAAGGTCAAACCCTCCCAGGAGCCGAAGTCGGTCTCGATGAGGTCGTCGTCGACAACTAGCGGTACCCCGGCGGCCTTCGCCGCGCGCTCGGCGGTGCCGAGGGCTCTGCTCAGCGGCGAGGAGACCACCGCGGCCAGGTGCGGGTGGGCGGCCAGCCTGGCAGCGGTGCGCTCGGCCTGGACCAGGCCGAGGTCGGTGAGCTGGGGGTCGC
>CAMNYG010000032.1 GCA_946570335.1 uncultured Dietzia sp.
CGGGGCCGTCGCGGTGGCGGATCCGGCGGCTGCCGAGCGGCTCCGTGCGCAGTTCCCGGATCTCGACGTGTTCGCCGGTGCCGAGGGTGCCACGCGGCTCGTCCGCGAGATCGAGGCGGATGTGGTGCTCAACGGGATCGATGGGTCGATCGGTCTCGGGCCGAGCCTCGCCGCACTGGACACCGGCGCCCGACTCGCTCTCGCGAACAAGGAGTCGCTCGTCGCCGGTGGGGCACTCGTGACGGACAAGGCGGCGCCCGGACAGCTGATCCCGGTCGATTCGGAACATTCGGCGATGGCCCAGTGCCTGCGTGCGGGCACATCCGACGAGGTGGCCTCGCTCGTGCTCACCGCATCGGGCGGGCCGTTTCGCGGTAGGACCCGCGCCGAGCTCGCGGATGTGACTGCGGCGCAGGCCCTCCGCCACCCCACCTGGGCGATGGGGCGGATGATCACGTTGAACTCGGCGACCCTGGTCAACAAGTCTCTCGAACTGATCGAGGCCCACCTGCTGTTCGGGGTGCCGTATGACCGGATCGATGTGACGGTCCATCCCCAGTCGGTGGTGCATTCCGCGGTGACCTTCATCGACGGCGCGACAGTGTCCAAGGCGTCGCCACCGTCGATGAAGCTGCCTATCGCGTTGGCGTTGGGCTGGCCCTCGCGGATCGCGGGGGTGTCGACGCCCCTGGATTTCACGCAGTCACACACCTGGACGTTCGAACCCGTCGACGAGGAGACGTTCCCGGCGATCTCCGTGGCGCGTGCCGCGGGCGTTGCCGGCGGGTTGCGCACGGCTGTCTTCAACGCCGCAAACGAGGAGGCCGCGCCGGCCTTCCTCGACGGCCGCATCCGTTTCACCGAGATCGTCGACGTGGTTTCGGAGACCGTCGAGGCGGCCGACGAATGGTCCGCCGATCCACGAGATCTGGACGATGTCGTGGCCGCCGAAACCTGGGCGCGTCGTCATGCGGCCGCGCTCGTGACCGGGCTGGAGGGCTGAGGCGTGTTGGTCGTGGGGATCGTCCTGTTCGCCCTCGGGATCATGCTGTCGATCGTGCTGCACGAGTTCGGCCACATGAAGATCGCGCAGTGGTCGGGTATGAAAGTGCGCAGGTTCTTCGTCGGCTTCGGTCCGACCGTCTGGTCGACCAACCGCGGGGGGATCGAGTACGGGCTGAAGGCGATCCCGCTCGGTGGCTTCTGCGACATCGCGGGGATGACCGCCTACGACGAGTTGTCGCCGGAGGACGAGCCCAGGGCGATGTGGCGCCAGGCGTGGTGGAAGCGCGTCGCGGTGCTGTTGGCCGGGCCGGCCATGAACATCGTCCTGGCGATCGCGCTGTTCTACACGGTGGCTCTCGGATGGGGCCTGGTGAACCGTGATGTCCAGCCGATCCCTACCGATCGGGTGGCGGCGGTCGTGGGAGACACCTGCGAGAGCGGGACGACGGGTGAGCCGTCGTGTGGGCCCGGCCTGGGTCCCGCCGGTGAGGCGGGGATCCTCCCCGGCGATCGGATCGTCGAGGTCGCGGGTGTCCCCGTGGGCAGTTGGGCGGGCCTGTCCGACGTGGTGACGGAGCTGCCGGGGCAGACGGTGCCGGTGGTCGTGGACAGGGCCGGTGTGGAGACGACGACGACGGCGACGTTGGCCTCGTCCACCGTCGACGGGCAGGAACGCGGTGCTCTCGGCGTGCGTCTCTCGGACGAGGGGATCCCGCCGGAGATCCTGGAGGATCCCGCGTATCAGAGAGTTAACACCTACGACGCCCTGAGCGCGATACCGGCGACGTTCGCGTTCACCGGCGACATGGTCGAGGCGACCGTCCAGGGACTGATCTCGTTCCCGTCGAAGATCCCGGCCGTGGCGGCGTCGATCTTCGGTGCCGAGAGAGCCGAGGATTCGCCGGTCTCGGTCGTCGGCGCGAGTCACATCGGTGGTCAGGCGGCCGAGCAGGGTGCGTGGTGGCTGTTCCTGTTGTTCCTGGCCGGGCTCAACCTGTTCCTGGGTGCGTTCAACCTCGTGCCGCTCACGCCCTTCGACGGCGGACACATCGCGGTGGTGTTCTACGAGAAGATCCGGGATGCTCTGCGCCGTCTGCGAGGTCTGGCCCCCGGTGGGCCCGCCGACTACGAGAAGCTGGCCCCGGTGACCGTGACGGTGTTCGTGCTGTTGATCGGTGTGTCCGCGATCGTCATCACCGCTGATTTCGTCAACCCGATACTGCTGACCGGGTGATCCCGGCGACTCCTGCTCGCACGCGGTGGCCCCGACCCGGATAATGGGGCGCGGGACTGATCAGCACCCGGCTGCCGAGCCCCTAAGGAAGGCCCTTCACGTGAACGACTCCTCCTCGATCCCCGTCGGACTGGGGATGCCCGACGCGCCGCTGCCCACTCTGGCGCCGCGCCGGAAGACCCGTCAACTGTTCGTGGGACAGGTGGGCGTGGGTAGTGACCATCCGATCTCGGTCCAGTCCATGACCACCACCAAGACGCACGACGTCAACTCGACGCTCCAGCAGATCGCCGAGCTCACGGCGTCGGGTTGCGACATCGTCCGAGTGGCGTGTCCTCGTCAGGAAGACGCGGATGCGTTGGCCACCATCGCCCGCAAGTCCCCGATCCCGGTGATCGCGGATATCCACTTCCAGCCGAAGTACATCTTCGCGGCGATCGACGCCGGGTGTGCGGCGGTGCGCGTCAATCCGGGCAACATCAAGGAGTTCGACGGGCGGGTCAAGGAGGTCGCCAAGGCGGCCGGGGATGCGGGAATCCCCATCCGGATCGGTGTCAACGCGGGCTCGCTGGATCCGCGACTGCTGGCCAAGTACGGCAAGGCGACCCCCGAGGCCCTGGTCGAGTCGGCCGTCTGGGAGGCCTCGCTGTTCGAGGAGCACGGTTTCGGGGACATCAAGATCTCGGTCAAGCACAACGACCCGGTGGTCATGGTGGAGGCCTACCGTCAGCTCGCCGCGGTGACCGACTATCCGCTGCACCTCGGTGTGACCGAGGCCGGCCCGGCGTTCCAGGGCACCATCAAGTCTTCCGTCGCGTTCGGGGCACTGCTCTCCGAGGGCATCGGCGACACGATCCGCGTCTCGCTCTCGGCGCCCCCGGCCGAGGAGATCAAGGTCGGTACACAAATCCTGCAATCGCTCAATCTGCGGCCCCGCAAGTTGGAGATCGTCTCCTGCCCGTCGTGTGGGCGTGCGCAGGTGGACGTCTACAAGCTCGCCGACGAGGTCACGGCCGGCCTCGAGGGGATGAGCGTCCCGCTGCGTGTCGCGGTCATGGGCTGTGTCGTCAATGGTCCCGGCGAGGCGCGCGATGCCGATCTCGGTGTGGCATCGGGTAACGGTAAGGGCCAGATCTTCGTCAAGGGCGAGGTCATCAAGACGGTCCCCGAGGCGATGATCGTGGAAACCCTCATCGAGGAGGCCATGCGTATCGCGGAGGAGATGGGCGAGCCCGTCGGGGAGGCCGCGGAGGGCCAGGGGCCCCAGGTCAAGGTCACGCGATAGGCCGTGACCGACACGGTTGCCCCGCCTTCCGGGGTCGGCGGCTGCCGTGAGGTCGGCCCCGGCGAATCCTCCGCGGTCCTGCGGGTTCTGGCAGCCGACCCGTTTGTCACCGTGCCCGCGGCGGAGAAGGTCCTCCGGTCCGGGATCACCGCGGGATCCGACGGCCGGTTTCTCACCCGTGGTGGCCCGGACCGTTCGCTCGTGTACGTGGAGAGCTCGGTGCTCCCCATCCGCGGCGATGCCGCAGATCTCGACGCGCTGGGACGGGCGGTGGTCGACCTGGGCGTGGGGCCGATGTCGACGCACGGGAGGCGGGAGATGGTCGCCGGCCTCGGGCCGGCGCTGGCCGAGGGATGGGGGCCGATCCGGGACTACCGGTCCACGCAGTTCCTCATGGCACTGCACACGCGGGTCGACCCTGCGCTCGTCCTGGACGGCGTCAGGCCGGCGACTCTGCAAGAGTTCGATCCCGTCCTGGTCGCCGCCGCGGAGATGTACCGGGAGGAGCTGCGCGCGGACCCGTTCGTCGTCGGGTCGGGTGTACCGTTCCGGCGCAGGGTGGCGCGCTCTGTCGCCCGGGGTCGGACCTTCGTGGGAACACGGAGCGGCGAAGTCTATTTCAAGGCTGATGTCGCCGCGATCTCCGAGCGCATCGCCCAGATCCAGGGCGTCTGGGTACACCCCCGACTCAGGGGCACCGGGCTCGGCGCCGGTGGTACGGCAGCGGTCTGCGCTGCGCACCAGGACCAGGGGTTGACCCCTTCGCTGGTGGTCAACGGCTCGAACCTTCCTGCCAGGGCCGCGTACCGCAGGGTCGGGATGGTGGATGTCGTGGAGTACGCCACGATCCTCATGTGACGAGGTGACGGTCCGGCACCCGGGTAGCGTCCGCTCGCGGCGTCCGGTCCCACCCGCTGGGCCAGCGGGCCCGGATCGCCGCACGGCCCTGATCCAGGGTGGCAGGACGCCCGCGGCTTCAAGGGCCCAGGGTTCTTGTGGAAGAGTGTGGGCATCAGCATCTCGTCGACATCGGAAGGTGCCACCCCGGATGAACGCGACCGCGAACGAACGCGCATTCCTGACCGTGACCACGCCGGAGCGACTGTGAGCGCCGCGACACCCGCTCCCGACGGGGCTGCGGCCCCCGCGGACATCCAGGCGCTTGCGACCCGGCCCGCTGCGTCGTCGGCACCTGTCCTCCCGGAAGGGTGCGAACCGCGACGGTTCCGATCGGATGCCGCGGCGGATCGCGCGATGCGTCGACTACTGCGGGTCGACGGACTCGACAGGAGCGCCAGCGCCGGCGCACACCGGGCGTTCCGGACGTCCGTTCTGGTCTCGGCGGTGAGATGCCTCATCACGTACCTGGCGATTCCTGTCCTGTTCCCACTTCTCAGCCTGTCCGGGTGGGTGGCCGCGCCTGTCGGGATCGTCCTGTGCGTGATCGCCGTCGTCAACGGTGTGGTGAGCGTGCGCCGCTTCTGGGTGGCCGACCACCCCCGCCGTTGGATGTACACCGCCTTCATGGGGGTCGTGTTCGTCATCCTCGCGGTGGCCATGGTCGCCGAGATCCACCGGATGGGGGTGATGTGATGGAGTCGCAGCATAACCGGGAGCCCGCGGTCGAGCAGCAGCAGGAGAACGAGCCGTTCGGCAGTTCGAAGGGCGAAATGATCTCGATGGTCCTGTTCGGGCTGATGGTGATCATCGCCTCTGCCTGTTTCGTCATCTGGTGATCGCACGCTCCCGCCATGCGGCGTAGGACCTCACCGGATGAACCGGCCTATCCTTGAGGGCATGACCACCTCGACTCGTCAGCCCCTCGTCCCCGGCACACCCACCCCGATCCGCACTGTGCCCGAGTCCATCGCGCGTCCGGAGTACGCGTGGCGGGACAGCGTGAACGAGGCGAACGGTGAGCCGTGGGTACAGACTCCCGAGGTCATCGAGTCCCTCCGGGTGGCCAGCCGCCTCGCGGCAGATGCCCTCGTGCTCGCCGGTGAGGCAGTTGCACCGGGCGTCACCACCGATGAGGTGGACCGTGTGGTGCACGAGTTCTTGTGCGACAACGGCGCGTACCCGTCGACGTTGGGTTACAAGGAGTTCCCGAAGTCCTGTTGCGTCTCGCTCAACGAGGTCATCTGCCACGGGATCCCCGACACCACCGTGATCGAGGACGGTGACATCGTGAACGTCGATGTGACTGCCTTCATCCATGGTGTGCACGGCGACACCAACGCGACGTTCTTCGCCGGCCAGCCCACTGATGAGGTCCGGCTCCTGGTGGAGCGGACCGAGGAAGCGATGAACCGGGGTATCAAGGCGATCCGCCCGGGGCGCGAGGTCAACGTGATCGGTCGCGTCATCGAATCCTATGCGCGCCGCTTCGACTACACGGTCGTGAGGGAGTTCACCGGGCACGGTGTCGGCCCGACCTTCCACAACGGGCTGGTCGTGCTGCATTACGACGATCCGAGCCGGACCGAGGTCCTCGAGCCCGGGATGACCCTCACTGTCGAGCCGATGATCTCCCTCGGCGGGCCGGGCTTTGACCTGTGGGAGGACGGGTGGACCGTCACCACCGCAGACAAGGCCTGGACCGCCCAGTTCGAACATACTGTGGTGGTCACCGAGGACGGTTACGAGATCCTGACCCTACCGTCCGAGTCCTGAGGCCGGCCCCGGCACGGCGCGGGCGGTAAGCGTAAACGTCCAGTTGGTCGGGTGTCCCGGTAAACGTCCCCGCGGCTGGACAGCACGGTGCATAATGTCGACCATGATCGAGACTCCCCGCGGACCCGTGGAACGGATCGACCTCCTCGTCATGGGGGCAGGCTTCGGCGGTATCGCGATGGCGGACAGGCTGCTGCGTGAGGGGCGGGGCCGAGACTTCCTGGTGCTGGAAAAGGCCGAGGAGGTCGGCGGCACCTGGCGCGACAACACCTACCCGGGTTGCGCCTGCGACGTTCCCACCGCCCTGTACTCGCTGTCGCGTCACGCCCATCCGGACTGGTCGCACTCGTTCGGGCGGCAGCCGGAGATCTTCTCGTACCTCAAGTCCGTCGCGGACCGGATCGGGCTCCGTGACCGTCTCGTGACCTCGTGTGAGGTGGAGTCGGCGAGGTGGGACGCCGACGCCTCGGAGTGGGTCGTGCAGACCGGTAAGGGCCGGATCCGGGCGCGGCATCTGGTCGCGGCCACGGGCGCACTGTCCGCGCCGTCGGTGCCGAGCCTCCCCGGTCTGGAGGACTTCCGGGGCGAGGTCTTCCACTCGGCGCGGTGGCGGCACGACATCCCGCTCGAGGGCAAGCGTGTCGCGGTGGTGGGGACCGGCGCCTCCGCGGTCCAGTTCGTTCCGGAGATCGCCCCGATCACCGAGCATCTGACCGTGTTCCAGCGCACGCCAGGCTGGGTCCTTCCCCGGCTGGACCGGCGCATCTCCGATGCCCGGCGCCGGTGGTACACGCGGATTCCACTACTGCAACAGATCGTGCGAGGCCGTATCTATCTCGGCCGTGAGTTGTACGTGATCGTGTTCACCCGGGCGCAGCGCCTGCTGCGGTTCTACGAGCTGTTCGCCCGCTTCTACCTGTTCATGCACGTGCGGGACCGGAAGATGCGCACGGCGTTGACCCCGGACTTCTCGATCGGCTGCAAGCGAATCCTGCTCACCAGCCAGTGGCTACCCGCTCTGACCAGGCCGGACGTGACCCTGGTTCCTCAAGCGGCGACCGCGGTCACCCCGACCGGATTGATTGCCGGTGACGGAACCGAGATCCCAGTGGACGTCATCATCTTCGGAACCGGCTTCCAGCCCACCGAACCGCCCATCGCACGGGTGGTCATCGGCGCGGACGGCCGCACGCTGGCCGAGCACTGGGGCGGTAGCCCGCGTGCGCACAACGGCGTGACCGTCGCCGGATTCCCCAATCTCTTCCTGCTGTACGGGCCCAACACCAACCTCGGGCATTCGTCGATCGTGTACATGCTGGAATCGCAGGCCGAGCACGTCATCCGGCTGCTCGAGCTGTCGGACAACGCGCGCAACCGGACCATCGAGGTCCGCGAGAAGGCGCAGCGGGACTACGCAGACCGAATGGATCGTGAGCTCGCCAACACGGTGTGGAACCAGGGCGGATGCTCCAGCTGGTACTTCGACGACAGTGGCCGCAACTCACTGCAGTGGCCGACCTTCACGTTCCGCTATCGCGAGCAGCTGCGGGACGTCGACCCGTCTGATTTCGTGATCGCCTGACCGGCTCGGCGTCGAGCGATTCCGCTCGACACCGGTCAGAAGCCCCGGTCCGGAAAGTCCAGACCGAGCAGCGCGTTCTCGACCACCTCGGCCATCGCCGGATGGATCCAGTACTGCTTGCGTGCCATATCGGGCACCGTCAGACCGAACTCCATCCCCTGGATGAGGATCTGGATCAGCGACGGGGCATGGGCTCCCATGATGTGCGCGCCCAGCAGCAGGCCCGTGGCCCGGTCGGCGATGAGCTTGCAGCAGCCGACCGAGTCCTCCATGGCCCAGCCGTACGCCACGTCACCGTATTCCTGGGTCTTGACGGTCACGTCATGGCCGGCGGCACGCGCCTCCGCCTCCGTCATACCGACCGAGGCGATCTGGGGCCACGTGAACACCGCGTACGGAACGTGTGCGTGATGGAACGGCTGCAGGTCCTCGGGATGGCGCAGATTGTGAGCGAGCACCCGCTGCTCGTGATTTGCCACGTGCTTCAACTGGAACGGGGAACTCACATCGCCCAGCGCCCACACGCCGTCCGCCGAGGTGCGACCGAATTCATCCACCTGCACCCGCTCGCCGTCCATCGCCACACCGGCCGCATCCAGATGCAACAGGTCGCCGTTCGGGGTGCGGCCGGTGGCGACGAGAATCGTGTCCGCCGCGCACGTGGAGCCGTCCTCGAACGTGATCTCCACCCCCCGGCGGTCGTCGCCCGTCGCGGTCATCGAGGTGATGTGCTGGCCCAGCCGGACATCCCAGTGCTTCCGCGCCTGCGCGGTGAACCGCTCCGCGAGTTCGCGATCGAGGTACTTGAGCAGGACGTCGGACCTACCGATGACGGTCACCTCCACCCCGAGAGCGGCGAACACGTGCGCGAACTCGCAGGCGATGAACCCCGAGCCCTGGATCACCATCGACCGCGGCAGCTCCGGCATCCGCATGACGTCATCGCTGGTGTAGTAGGCGACCCCTGATCCGGTCACGATCTCCGGGATCGACGGTCGGGCACCGGCGGCGATCACCACGTCCTCGGCGGTGATGATCTCGCCCGTGCCCGTATCGATGGTCCTGGGGCCCACGAAAGTCGCATGGCCGTCGTACACCGTGACGTTCTCGCAGCGGTGTCGTCGGTAGTCCTCGCCGCTGGAGGCGATGGGGTCGATGCGACGATCGAACACCCGCGACACGATGTCCTGCCAGCGCACCCCGTCCAACGTGGAGTCGACCCCGTAGGTCGACGACTGTCTGACGGCGGTCGCCGTATCCGCGGCGTAGACGAACATCTTGGTCGGAATGCACCCGACGTTGAGACAGGTGCCGCCGAAGGTCCCCTCCTCGCAGATCGCGACGGACTTGTCGGCGAAGGACTCGTCGATCAGCGAGTTTCCGCTTCCCGTGCCGATGACGACGAGGTCGAAGTGGCGCGAGGGGGTCTGCGTCATGGGGTCAGGACTCCTTGGTGAAAGAGGACAGCGTGTGGTCGAGCCAGCGGCCCAGCTGGTCGAAGACCACCTCGAGAACATCGGGCCGGGAGAGGAAGACGTCGTGCCGCGCGCCCTCGACCGGTACCTCGGTCACGTCGGCGGAGACGCGATCGGCGAACTGTTGCATGGAACGCACATCGAGGATGAGATCGGTGTCCACGTCGACGTGCGCACCGCGCCTGCCCACCGACGAGGCCGCGGACCGCAACAGCAGAACGGGGAGGGGCAGGTCCAGCCCGGCCTGTAGGCGGCGCTGCGCCCGCCGGATCGCAGCGAGCCACCCCCCCCTCTCCCCCCCCCCACCCGCCGGCCTCAGCTCGTGGGCGCAGTGGTAGTCGGCCACATGGGCCGCGGGCGGG
>CAMNYG010000033.1 GCA_946570335.1 uncultured Dietzia sp.
GACCCGCCGCATGCCCTTCCCGCCGCCGCCGGCGGACGGCTTGACGAGCACCGGGTAGCCGGCCTCCGCCGCGCCGGCGATCAGCTCGTCGTCGGTCAGTCCCGGCCGGGAGATACCGGGCACGGTGGGCACGTCGCGGGCGGTCACCGCCGCCTTGGCGGTGATCTTGTCGCCCATCGTCTCGATCGCCGAGGCCGGCGGTCCCACGAAGATCAGTCCCGCCTCCTCCAGCGCGCGGGCGAACTTCGCGTTCTCCGACAAGAAGCCGTAGCCGGGGTGCACGGCCTGCGCACCGGTCTGACGGCAGGCCTCGATGACCTTGTCGATGTCGAGGTAGGACTGCGATGCCTGGGCCGGGCCCAGCCGGACCGCGGCGTCCGCCATGCGCACGTGCAGCGCGTCGGCGTCGGCGTCGGAGTAGACGGCGACCGAGCGGATACCCGCGGCGCGGAGTGAGCGGATCACGCGGCACGCGATCTCACCACGATTGGCCACCAGGACGGTGTGGAACTTCTGAGGCCGTTCTTCTGACATTGGTCTGCTCACATCCTGAAGACGCCGTTGTTGACCGGCTCGAGGGGGGCGTTGGCGGCCGCGGCGAGCGCCAGGCCGAGGACGGTGCGGGTGTCGGCGGGGTCGATGATCCCGTCGTCCCAGAGGCGGGCCGTGGAGTAGTACGCGGTGGACTGCTCGGAGAACTGCTCGCGGATCGGGGCGGTGAACTCGGCCTGCTGCTCGTCGGTCCACTCCCCTCCGGCCTTGGTGACCTGCGCCGCCCGCACCGAGGCCAGCGTGTCGGCCGCCTGAGGGCCGCCCATCACGGCGATCTTCGCGCCCGGCCACATCCACAGGAAGCGCGGCGAGTAGGCACGGCCGCACATCGAGTAGTTGCCGGCACCGAACGAACCGCCCACGACGACCGTGAACTTGGGCACCCGGGCGCACGCCACGGCGGTGACCATCTTGGCGCCGTTCTTGGCGATCCCGCCCGCCTCGTACTGGCGACCCACCATGAAACCGGTGATGTTCTGCAGGAAGACCAACGGGATCTTGCGGCGGTCGCACAGCTCGATGAAATGCGCTCCCTTGAGGGCGGACTCGGAGAAGATCACGCCGTTGTTGCCGATGATGCCCACCGGGTGCCCGTGGATCCGGGCGAACGCGGTGACCATCGAGGTGCCGTAGTTCTCCTTGAACTCGGTGTACTCGCCGCCGTCGACGATCGTGCCGATGATGTCGCGTACGTCGTAGGGGGTGCGCGAGTCGGTCGGGACGAGGTCGTAGAGGTCCGTCTGCGGTCGGGCCGGCTCGCGCGGCTCGAGGACGTCCCAGTCCGGGGCGGGCGCGGGCGGGCACGTGGCGACGATCTCCCGGACTTTCATGAGCGCGTCGTAGTCGTCGTCGGCCAGGTGGTCCACCACGCCGGACGTCTTGGCGTGCAGGTCGCCGCCACCCAGCTCCTCGGCGGTGACCTCCTCGCCGGTGGCGGCCTTCACCAGCGGCGGGCCGGCCAGGAAGATCGTGCCCTGGTTACGCACGATCACGGCCTCGTCGCTCATCGCCGGCACGTACGCGCCCCCGGCGGTGCACGAGCCCATGACCGCCGCGATCTGCGGGATGCCCTTGGCGGACATGGTGGCCTGGTTGTAGAAGATCCGGCCGAAGTGGTCACGGTCCGGGAAGACCTCGTCCTGCTGGAGCAGCATCGCGCCGCCCGAGTCGACGAGGTAGATGCAGGGCAGGTTGTTGGCCAGCGCCACCTCCTGGCCGCGCAGGTGCTTCTTGACCGTCATGGGGTAGTAGGTGCCGCCGGAGACCGTCGCGTCGTTGGCGATGATCAGGCACTCGCGGCCGGAGACCCGCCCGATACCCGAGACGACGCCGGCTGCCGGGGCCTTGCCGCCGTACATTCCCTCCGCCGCGAGCGGCGAGAGCTCGAGGAACGGGCTTCCGGGGTCGAGCAGGACGTCGACACGCTGGCGGGCGAGAAGCTTGCCGCGCTCCAGGTGGCGAGCACGGGCCTTCTCGCCGCCGCCGAGAGCCGCGCGGTCCAGGCGTGCGCGCAGGTCGGCGAGGAGTTCCTCGTGCGCCTGGCGATTGGTGGTCGCGGAGGTCATCTGCGCCGCTCCCCTTTCAGTTAAGTCGGATTAACTGAACTCGAACATAGTGTGGCGGGTCACAAATGTCCAGAGCGGATTCACACACCGTGCGGCCCCGGGCGATGTGTGGGCACACGACACCCGCGAGCAGGATCGACGAAGGCCGCGGCCTAGAACGGCCGTCAGGGCAGGTCAGAAGCTTAGGCTTGGCTCACATAGCACAGCCTTACATTGGTTGCAAGTCGGCTCGATCGCGCGTTAACTCTGACTCACACACCCGATGCGACGCGAGGAGCGATCGACATGGCCACCCTCACCGGAATCAGCACCTGCACCGTCACGGCGTGCTCGTTCAACAGCGAGCAGAACTGCAACGCCGGAGCGATCACCGTGGCAGGCGCACCTGACCACGCCGAGTGCGGCACCTTCATCTCCCTGGACGTGCGCGGCGGCCTCCCCACCGCCAGCGCCCACGTTGGCGCCTGCCAGCGGGTCGAGTGCACATACAACAAGGATCTGCTCTGCTCGGCGGAGTCGGTGAAGATCGGCTCGGGCGCCGACACCGCGGACTGCCTCACCTACACCCCGGCCTGACAGGCGCCGTCCGGGTCGGCCCCCACCACCCGGGCCACCCCCAGCCCCTTGAGATCACGAAAACCGGCTCCCGACCCATCAGATCGGGAGCCGGTTTCGCATGGGAGAGGCGACGGACGGCGTCACTCTGAAGCGACGACGAGCGCCGCGTCAACTGGCGCGAGCGACGTACCGATCCATCTCGCGGACCACGTCCCCCACGCACTCCGCGCGGGCCATGAACGGCAGATGGACGACGTCGGCGTCGACCCCCAGCGCAGTGATCAGGTGGAGCCCTTCGGGATCCACACCGAGCACATAGGGTGGGCTCGCCGGATCGCCGGCGCCGGCCAGGACGGCCAGGTCGCCACCGAAGCGGGCCCGGATCTCATCCGCCAGACCGGCGGAGTCACGCGCGAGCGGGTCGGACGGCACCGCGTCGAGCAGTCTCGCGTCGACCGTCCCGGCGTGACCGAGACGCTTGACGTCCACATCCCCGAGCTGGATCTCGATCTCCACGATCCAGCCCTCGCCCTGCCGGGCCGCGCGTGCCACACCGAATGCGTACAGGCTGGCGACGTGGACCTTGGCCTCGACGATCGGCGCGAACTCGTCGATCATCACCACGACCTCGACGGATTCACCCGGCGCAACCACGAGTTCAGACCAGGGCGCCGGCGTCCCGGTCACGACGATCGCGCCTTCTCCGATCCAGTGGTGACCCGCCGAGACCATGACGTCCGAGCGGTTCTTGCTCCCGCGCACGGCGACGGTGGCGATACCGTGGCCATCGAGCAACCGACGCGCCCCCGTGACGACCGGGCCCGTCTCGCCGCTGCTCACTGCCATCGCTCAACCTCCACATCGCGAGAGTTAGGCGACCCTCGCCTAACTTAGGCCTAGCTAATATCGCTGAGTCGAGGAGCAGTTGTCAATACCCGGGCCGCCCGAGAAAGCCCGACCGCGAGGTGGCGGGCCGCCCTACCCTGGACGGATGACCCACTCAACTGATATACACGGTCGACTCCATGCGTTCAGGGACGATGCCCTCGGCACCGACGACGCGACAGGCCTGGCGGAACGCCTCCGTGCCGGAGACCTGCACCCCGCCGAGGCGATGCAGGCTGCGCTCGACCGCATCGCGACCGTCGAGCCGACCCTCGGCGCGTTCGCACACACCGACTTCGACAGGGCCCTGGACCGCGCACGCGCCCTCGGTGACCGCCTGCGGGCCGGCGACGCACTCCCCTCCCTTGCCGGGGTCCCCAGCGCGTTCAAGGACAACATCACCGTGGGCGGGAACCCCACCACCATGGGATCGGACGCGGTCAACGCCGTCCCGGCGACGACGGACGGCGCCGTCGCCACCGAACTGTCCGCCACCGGGATCATCCCCGTCGGCATGACCAACACCCCGCCGTTCGGCTGGACCGCCGCGACCGAACGCCAGGGGGGTCGCATGGCACGAAACCCCTGGCACACCAGCCGCACCCCCGGCGGCTCGTCGGGAGGCTCCGCCGCCCTGGTGGCCTCCGGCGCCCTGCCCATCGCCCACGCCAATGACGGCGGCGGGTCCGTGCGGATCCCCGCCGCGGTCACCGGGCTCGTCGGGTTCAAGCCCAGCCAGGGCCGCCACTCGCACGAGCGCTACTCGAAGAACATGCCGATCCCGATCGTGTCGCAGTCGGTGGTCACCAGGTCGGTGCGGGACACCGTCACGTTCTGGACGGCGTTCGAGGCCGCTCGCCCCCCGGTCACGGTGCCGCCGATCGGTCAGGTCGCGCCAAGTCCGGACCGCCGCCTGCGCATCGGCATGGTCGAGCAGAGCCCTGCGGGCGGACCGACCGACGCCGCGACACTCTCGGTTCTCCGCTCGGCCGCCCGGCGCCTCGAAGACCTCGGACACCACGTGGATCTCATGGACGCACCGGTCCCCGCGACCTTCGAGAGCGACTTCAAGGACTACTGGGGGCTTCTCGCGCTGGCCACGTCCAAGCGGGGCGCCTCCCTTTTCGGCGAGGGATTCGACCCCGACGCCCTCGACCCCTTCACCCTGGGCCTCGCCGACAACGCACGAAGGCGGTTCTACCGGCTACCCGTCGCCCTCCTGCGACTGGCCCGCATCCGCAAGAAGCACGACGAGATGTTCGGGGAGTTCGACCTGATCCTCAACCCGGTGCTCAACCACGAGACGCCCGAGGTCGGTTATCTCGACGCGGATCAGGACTTCGCCCGACACATGGAGCGGGTCGCGAACTGGGTCACGTTCACCCCGGCCCAGAACATCGCGGGCTCACCGGCCATCTCGATCCCCGCCGGGCAGGCACCCGACGGGATGCCGATCGGCGTGCAGCTCAGTGCGCGGATCGGCCATGATCGCACCCTGATGGAGATCGCCTCCGAGTACGAGGCCGCCTATCCGTTCGCGCGGATCTGGGAATGACCCCCCGGCCCCTCGCCCCCTCGCTGAGTCGTTCCGCGCAGCGTTTTCCCAGCAGAGCCAGAGCAGACCGCTGACGCAGCGACTCCACGCCGACGCGTGCGCCGGTTCAGAGCAGCTGATGCACCCGCGGGCCGACGCGCTGCCTCAGGATCACCTCGGTGCGCGTTCGCAGGACTCCGGGCGTGGAGATGATCGCGCTGAAGACCTCCTCGAGATGCGCGTGGTCGCGCGCGACGACCCGGCAGACGATATCGAACTCACCCGCCACACTCATCACCTCCAGCACCTCGCGGACCTGCGCGAGGCCATCACAGGTCTCCTCGAGTCGTGCCTGCGCCATCTGGATGTGGACGAGCGCACCCAGCGGATAGCCGAGTGCAGCGGGGTCGAGCCGGGGCGCCCAGGTCGCGAGCACACCGCGCGCCTCGAGCTTGTCGAGCCGGGCCTGGGCGGTCCCGCGGGCCACACCGAGTCTCCGGGAGAACTCGCGCACGCCGACCCGCGGATCGTCGAGCACGATTCCGAGGAGCCGTCGGTCGGTGTCGTCAAGGTTCGGCGATGAGTCCATGTGCACATGATATTCCAGCACCAAGTGGACACATAGCCCGGTTTGGTCGGTAATTCACCGATCATCGTGTACACAGTGACCGACAATCCACTGGCCGCGTGACGCACCTCACTTTCCGTCCTAGCCTGGAGGCGCAGCTCACACATCGACAAGGCCAGGTGTTGATCATGACCTCCCTCCTCGGTTCCCCGAACGGCACGCACGACGATCTGCCACGGACCGGTCAGGCTGACGCCGGATCGTTCTCCCTCTCCGACCGCTACACACGGGAGAGCGGCACGGTCTACCTCACCGGAATCCAGGCCCTGGTCCGTACGGTCCGCGACCGCGCCCGCCTCGACCGGCGGCAGAACCTGCTGACCGCGAGCCTCGTGAGCGGCTACGAGGGCTCGCCTCTGGCCGGCTACGACCTCGAACTCGCCAAGCGCGCGAAGTTCCTCGACCCGTACGACATCGTGCACCGGCCCGCCCTCAACGAAGAGGCCGGGGCCACCGCGGTGATGGGCTCCCAGATCGCCCGTCGCACCGGTACCCTCCGTGCCACCGAGAACACCGGCGGAGCCCCGCTGGCCGGAGTGGTCGGCTACTGGTACGGCAAATCACCCGGGCTGGACCGGGCCTCGGACGCACTCCGACACGCCAATCTCATCGGTACCGACCCGAACGGCGGCGCAGTGGCGTTCGTCGGAGACGACCCGGGTGCCAAATCCTCGACCGTCCCCTGCGCATCCGAGCTGGCACTGGCCGATCTCTACATGCCGACGCTGTACCCGGCCGACTCACAGGACGTGCTCGACTTCGGTGTGCACGCGGCGATCCTGTCGCGGGTGTCCGGCCTGTGGTCGGCCATGAAGATCTCCTCTCACGTGGCGGATGCCTCCTCCACCGCGATCGTCGACCCGGACCGGATCCTGCCGGTCTACGGCGATCTCGGGACGAGCCCGCACGTGCCGTCGGGCCAGTTGCTCGGCTCGAGCCTGATGGAGCTCGAGCAGAACCAGCTCACCATCCGCATCCCGCGCGCTCTCGAATACGCACGACTCAACAGGATCAACCGAATCGTGCAGTCCACCGCCGACGACCGGATCGGGATCGTCGCCGCCGGCAAGACGTACCTCGACGTTCGCGAATCGCTGCGACGGCTGGGACTGGACGACGCCGAGCTGGCCCACCGCGGGATCCGGATCCTGAAGTTGGGCATGGTGTACCCGCTCGAGCGGACGGTGCTGGACGAGTTCATGTCCGGCCTGGACGAGGTGATCGTGGTCGAGGAGAAGCGCGACTTCATCGAGACGATGATCCGTGAGATCCACTTCCGGCGACCGGATGTGGCCAACGTGGTGGGCAAGTCCCACGAGGACGGCTCGACCCTGTTCAGCCGCTTCGGCGAGCTCGACGTGGACTCGGTCACGCGTGGTCTCGCGCAGCGCCTCGGCAAGGTCCACGGCATCGACCCGGCGCTGGACTGGCTCGAGGGGCCGGCCCGACCGCGGACCCGTATCTCCCTGCCCCTGGCCGCCACCCGCACCCCGTACTTCTGTTCCGGCTGCCCGCACAACAGCTCCACCAAAGTCGCCGACGGGACGCTCGTCGGCGGTGGTATCGGCTGTCACGCGATGGTGCTGATGATGGACGAGAAGCAGGTCGGCAACGTCACTGGCGTCACCCAGATGGGCGGCGAGGGCATCCAGTGGACCGGCATGGCACCGTTCCTCCAGGAACGCCACATGGTGCAGAACGTCGGCGACGGTACGTTCATGCACTCAGGGTCGCTGGCCCTGCGCGCTGCGGTGGCCTCGGGCGACAACATCACCTACAAGCTGCTCTACAACGGGACCGTCGCCATGACCGGCGGCCAGGACCCGGTGGGCGAGATGAGCCTGCCGGAGATCCTGCGGCTGCTGCAGGCCGAGAAGGTCGCGAAGATCGTCGTGACCACCGACAACGTCAAGGCGACCAGAGCCCAGGGCCTGCCCCGCGGCATCGAGGTCCGCGACCGCGCGGAGACGCTCGAGATCCAGCAGGAGCTGGCCGCCGTACCGGGCGTGACCGTTCTGGTCCACGACCAGTACTGCGCCGCCGAGAAGCGGCGCCACCGGAAGCGTGGCACCTACCCCACGCCCGCCGAGAAGGTCGTGATCAACGAGCGGATCTGCGAGGGCTGCGGCGACTGCGGCGAGAAGTCCAACTGCCTGTCGGTCCACCCGGTGGAGACCGAGTTCGGCCGCAAGACGCAGATCGACCAGTCCACCTGCAACTTCGACTTCTCATGCCTGCAGGGCGACTGCCCGGCCTTCGTCACAGTTGTCCCGGGCCAGAAGACCCGTCGCGTGGCCGTCGCTCCCCCGATCGCCTCGACGGACCTGCCCGAGCCGGACCGCGTGACGGTAGACGCCGACCGCGGGTTCTCACTGCGTCTGACCGGCATCGGGGGGACCGGCATCGTCACGGTGTCAGCGGTGTTGGCCACGGCTGCGGTGCTAGACGGCAACTCTGCACGCACCCTGGACATGACCGGCCTGGCGCAGAAGGGCGGCGCCGTCGTCTCGGACGTCCGTGTCAGCCGCGTTCCGACGGAGCAACCGCCCAAGATCGGCGCCGGAGACTGCGATCTCTACCTCTGTTGTGACGGGCTTGTCGGTGCGGACAGCACCAATCTCAAGGTCGCGAATCCCGAGCGCACCACCTCGGTGGTGTCCACCACGCAGATCCCCACTGGTTCGATGGTCATCGACACCTCTGTTCATTACCCGGCCACGGCGGAGATCCGGGACGCGATAAACCGGGCGTCGGCACGGGGGGTGTACCTCAACCCGGGTGAGCTGACCGAGAACCTCTTCGGCTCCACCCAGTCGTCCAACATGCTCATGGTGGGTGCGGCCTACCAGAGCGGCGCGCTGCCGATCTCCGCCGAGGCGATCGAGCGCGCCATCGAGCTCAACGGCGTCGCGGTCGAGGCCAACCTCCAGGCATTCCGTCGGGGACGGCAGGCGGTCGCGGACCCGCAGGCCCTGACCGCGCTGGTGGGCGAGCTGCACCGCCCGGTGTCCACGGCGACGCCGCAGCTGCACACGGCCTCACCCGCCGCCGAGCACCTTCTGACAGGTCTTGGCCCGGAGGCGTCCGAGGAGCTCCGTGCGGCGGTGGCGCTGCGGGTCGACGAGTTGATCAGCTACCAGGACGAGGCGTACGCGGCCGACTATGTGCGTCGGGTCGAGGAGCTCCGCGCGGCGGAGGCGCTCCGGGCCGACGCCGACGCTGCGAGTGCCGCCGACAGCACCCCGTCCGAGCAGATCACGCTGGCCGTGGCCCGGAATCTCCACAAGCTCATGGCGTACAAGGACGAGTACGAGGTCGCGCGCCTGGCCGTGGATCCGGAGTTCGCCGCCCAGGTGACCGAGGAGTGGGGCGAGGACGCGGTGGCCAACCTCAAGCTGCACCCGCCGGCCCTGCGGGCGATGGGGATGAAGAAGAAGATCTCGATCGGCCCCAGGGCGATGCCTGCGATGAAGGCGCTGGCCCGGATGAAGCGGCTGCGCGGCACGCCGCTGGACGTGTTCGGATACGCGGGGGTGCGCAAGGTCGAGCGCGGGTTACTGGCCGAGTACCGCGGCCTCGTCGACGAGCTCACCGCCGAGCTGCGCCGTGTGGGCCCGGTCGGCAAGGACGCCGCGTGGCGCGGAACCGCGGTCGCCCTGGCCGAGCTCCCGGACATGGTCCGCGGGTACGAGGAGGTCAAGCTGAGGAACGTCGCGCGCTACCGCGAGGAGCTCCGGGCCCTGCGCCGGCAGTTGAGCCTCTGACCCACACCCGGCCGGGCCCCCGGCCATCCTGACGCCGGCCCGCGGGCATCCCCCGGGGCCGGCGTCTCAGCGTCTGCCGGAATCGCTCGCGGGGCGCGGCACCCTCCCCC
>CAMNYG010000034.1 GCA_946570335.1 uncultured Dietzia sp.
CGGTAGCGTGGGTTCGAATCCCATCGGGGGTACAACGCAGCGGTCGCCCGGGGCACATGCTCCGGGCGCCCGGTTCGTTCTTCGCCGCAGTCGGCCGCTCTAGTCGATCGTCTCCTTGAGCGTGTCCTCGCGGAGGAAGACCAGCATCACGGTCGCGACGAGGATCAGCGGCACCACCACGTGGTAGATCGGGACCAGGGCGTCGTTGTACGCACCGACGATCGCGTCGTGTAGCGGTCCGGGCAGCCCGGCGAGGATCTCGGGGCTCATCGAGTTCGCGGCACCGGAACCGTTCGCGAAGCCGGCGGCGACCTCCGCGCCCTCCGGGCCCAGCTCCCGGGCCGCGGCGGGGATGCGCTCACCCATGAGGTCGGCGAGCCGGCTGACGAACACCGTTCCCACGATCGCGGAGCCCAGCGTGCCGCCGATCTGGCGGAAGAAGTTGTTGGACGCGGTGGCGGTGCCGACCATGGTGATGGGGAACGAGTTCTGCACGATGAGCACCAGCAGTTGCATGCACAGGCCGAGCCCGAACCCGAACACGAACAGGACCACACCGAGGTGCAGGAGTGTGTCCTCGGCGCGCAGGGAGCCGATCAGCCACAGTCCGACGGCCATGACGATCGAGCCGACGACCGGGTACCACTTGTAGCGGCCGGTGCGGCTGACGATGTTGCCCACGACGATCGAGGTGCCCATCATTCCGGCCATCATCGGGGTCATCATGAGACCGGCGGCGGTGGGGCTGAGTCCGTGGACCATCTGGATGTAGGTGGGCAGGTAGGCGATACAGCCGAACATCGCGACGCCGATGATGAGGCCGGCTGCGGTCGACAAGGTGAAGTTGCGCTGGCGGAACAGGGTCATGGGGATCAGCGGATCGGCGGAGCGCAGTTCGACCAGGACGAACGCGAGAGCGCACACGAAGAACAGCGCGCCGAGGGCGAAGATCACCGGGTCGGTCCACTCGTAGCGGTGGCCGCCCCATGAGGAGAGCAGGATGAGCGCGGTGGTGCCTGTGGCCATGAGAATCGTTCCGACCCAGTCTGTCCGTCGGCCGGCGCCGCGGCGGGGGAGACGGAGGAAGGCCACCGCCACGACCAGGGCGAGGAGGCAGACCGGGAGGTTGAACCACAGCGCCCAACGCCAGCCGGGCCCTTCGGTGAAGAACCCGCCGAGGAGCGGGCCAAGAACGGAGGAGAGCCCGAAGACGGCGCCCATGATGCCCATGTACCGGCCGCGCTGGCGGGCGGGGACGACGTCCGCGACGATCGCCTGGGACAGGACCATGAGCCCGCCGCCGCCCAGCCCCTGGATGGCGCGCGCCACGATGAGCAGATTGATGTTCCAGGACAGTGCGCCGAGGAGGGATCCGGCGGAGAACAACAAGATCGCTGTCACGAACAGCGGTTTGCGGCCGATCTGGTCACCGAGCTTGCCGTAGACGGGCAGGCCGATGGTCATGGTGAGCAGGTAGACGGTGATGACCCAGCTCATGCGGTCGACTCCGCCGAGGTCGGCCACGATGGTCGGCAGCGCGGTGGAGAAGATCATCTGTCCGAGGGACACGATGAGCATTCCCAGAAGCAGTGACGTGAACACCAGAGGGACGTTGTGTCCCTGGGCTGCCGACGTTGGTTCCTCCGCTGGCGAGCGGGTGGTGGTTTCGGTCATGAGGGGCTCCCTGAAGGCGTGGCGACGAGAAGTGCGAGCTGGCCGAGGGCGGTCGCGCACTCGTCGCCGAGGTCGGCGAAGGTTGCGGATTCCCGGGTGAGCCAGGTGGACAGTCCGAGGTTCGTGGAGGCGGCGACCAGCGCCACGCAGGCGCGGGCCTCGGCCTCGACGGGGACACCGGTGAGTCGTCGGAGTGAGGGGTGCTTCTCGAAGTGGTCGGTGAGCGTGTCCACTAGCCGGAGCTGGAAGCGTGAAGACGCGGTCATCCGTGCCGCCGCGAGATCAGGGTGGTCGCAGAAAATCGACCTACGGCGCTGCAGGAGGACCGCGGTCTGGGCGTCGTCTGCGGTGCGGGCATCGGCGAACGCTGAGAGGAACAGGGCGAGCAGCGCCCGTGGGACGTCGGGGTCGGCGCGGTCGAGGAACTCGGCGCGTGCGTCCGCGGGGACGTCCTCGGGGGTCGTACCGATCACCGCCGCCTCCTTGGAGGCGACGTAGTTGAAGAAGGTGCGCTTGGACACCTCGGCCTCGGCGCAGATCTGGTCGACGGTGACCTCGTCGTAGCCGTGCTCGAGCACGAGCGCTGTGGCGGCGTACTCGATGGCAACCATCGTGGCTCGCCGTTTACGTTCTCGGAGCGGCTCGGCGTCGGGCAGTGATGTCATGCGGGAAGACTAGCCGAAAAAGTACACCGAGTGCATAGTTGCACCGAGTGAATTCTGTCGCCTGGCCGATTTGTCATGCTGCGCCGGGTCTGCCTATAGTTGACGAGCATCACGCCCCCGTCGTCTAGTGGCCTAGGACGCCGCCCTCTCACGGCGGTAGCGTGGGTTCGAATCCCATCGGGGGTACCAGGGAGATGTCCCGGTTCATCGAGGTCGATGAACCGGGACATTCTGCATTTGTCGATCGATAGAACCTGAGGATGTCGTTCACCCCTTCCGGTCGACAACCAATGTCGTGGCCTGCCGAGCGCGGGGCCGGATGGTGGCCCGGTGAGGTCGGACCAGCACGCGTCGCGGCACCCGACGTGTGAGTCCAGCAGTGCGTTCCGGCATTGGTGAGCGTGCCGGGGTAAGCGCGGGCGCGCTCGTCGCAGGCGTCCTGCCGGGGGCGTGGACGCCGGGGTCAGAGTCGCTTGTGGATGGCGTCGGCAGCGGCGAGGAGATCGGCGGCCCATCGGACCCCCGGCCGCCGGCCGATGCGGTCCACGGGGCCGGAGACGGATATCGCCGCCACGACGTTGCCCACGGAATCGCGGATCGGTGCGGAGATGGACGCGACGCCGGGCTCTCGCTCGGCCACTGATTGGGCCCAGCCCCGGCGGCGGATCTCGGCCAACTGGCGTTCGGTGTAGGTCGCGTCGACGAGGAGCGCGCGCTGGGTTGCCGCATCCGCCCATGCCGCCAGAACCTTGGCGCCCGAGCCGCGACTCATGGGGAGTACCGCCCCTACCGGCACCGTGTCCCGCAGGCCGGTGAGGGGTTCGGCAGAGGCCACGCACACGCGGCGATCGGCGTCCCGCCGGTACACCTGAACACTCTCGTCCGTCACCTCGCGCAGGCGGGGGAGGACTGAGGCGGCGGCCTCGGCGAGGGTGTCCGGGACACCCGCCGCGAGCTTGGCCAGCCCGGGGCCGAGGCTCCAGACGCCGGCATGGTCCCGGGCGAGTAATTGGTGTGTCTCCAGGCCTACCGCGAGCCGGTGGGCGGTCGCCCGGGGTAGTCCGGTGCGCTCGCAGAGGTCCGACAACACACACGGTTGCTCCGCCACGGCATGGAGCACCGTCATTGCTTTGTCGAGGACCCCGATCCCGCTATACTGTCTCACAGTTCGACTATAGCGTCCTACATGGTGAGAATCCATCGTTGACTCGCCGAGGATGTGGACTTGGAGGCGTGATGAGCGAGACGGTGCCCGGCGGGCGGCCGCGGACCCTGGCCGAGAAGGTCTGGGATGACCACGTGGTCGTCAGGGGAGAGGGCGAGGGCGAGGCCAGGCGGCCCGACCTCATCTTCATCGACCTGCACCTCATTCACGAGGTGACGAGCCCGCAGGCGTTCGACGGTCTGCGCATGGCCGGTCGGCAGCTCCGCCGCCCCGATCTGACGCTGGCGACCGAGGACCACAACGTGCCCACCGACATCGTCGGCGGTGCGGTCAACCTCATCTCCGACCAGACCTCGCGCACGCAGATCGAGACCCTGCGTCGCAACTGTGAGGAGTTCGGTGTGCGCCTCTACCCGATGGGCGACATCGAGCAGGGCATCGTCCATGTGGTGGGGCCGCAGCTCGGCCTCACGCAGCCTGGGATGACCGTCGTCTGCGGCGACTCGCACACGTCCACGCACGGTGCGTTCGGCTCGATCGCCATGGGTATCGGCACCTCGGAGGTGGAGCACGTCATGGCCACCCAGACGCTGTCGCTGCGCCCGTTCAAGACCATGGCGGTCACGGTCACCGGCGAGCTCCAGCCCGGAGTCACCGCCAAGGACCTGATCCTCGCGGTGATCGCCCAGATCGGGACCGGCGGCGGTCAGGGGCACATCATCGAGTACCGGGGCGAGGCCATCTCCAAGCTCTCGATGGAGGCCCGGATGACCGTCTGCAACATGAGCATCGAGGCGGGAGCCCGCGCCGGGATGATCGCCCCGGACCAGACCACGTTCGACTATCTCGAGGGCCGACCGCACGCTCCCGTCGGCGCCGAGTGGGACGCTGCCGTCGAGTACTGGCGCAGCCTGCGGACCGACGACGACGCGGTGTTCGACACGGAGGTCGTGATCGACGGATCCGCACTGACGCCGTTCGTCACCTGGGGTACCAACCCCGGCCAGGGCGTGCCACTGGGGGCGCACGTGCCGGACCCGGAGTCGTTCACCGACGAGTCCGAGCGGATCGCCGCCGAGAGCGCGCTGGAGTACATGGATCTTCGGGCCGGCACCCCGATACGGGAGGTGCCCGTCGACGTGGTGTTCGTCGGGTCCTGCACCAATGGGCGGATCGAGGATCTGCGCGAGGTGGCCGAGGTCGTCGAAGGCCGTAAGGTCGCCGACGACGTCCGTGTGCTGATCGTCCCCGGTTCGATGCGGGTGCGCGAGCAGGCCGAGGCCGAGGGGCTGGACCAGATCTTCACCGAGTTCGGCGCCGAGTGGCGTCAGCCGGGTTGCTCGATGTGTCTGGGGATGAACCCCGATTCGCTCGAACCCGGGCAGCGGTGCGCATCGACCTCCAACCGCAACTTCGAGGGACGCCAGGGCAAGGGGGCGCGCACCCACCTGGTCAGCCCGTCCGTCGCCGCCGCCACCGCCGTGCTCGGACGCTTCGCCTCTCCCGCCGACCTCGAGCCCACGAAGGGGGCCTGACACCTGATGGAGCCGATCACCACTCATACCGGCATCGGTGCCCCGCTGCGCCGCTCCAATGTCGACACCGACCAGATAATCCCCGCCGTCTACCTCAAACGCGTCACCCGCACGGGCTTCGAGGACGGACTGTTCGCCTCCTGGCGAGCGAACGAGACCGACTTCGTGCTCAACCGCGAACCCTATGACAAGGCAACCGTCCTGGTCGCCGGGCCGGACTTCGGTACCGGCTCGTCCCGCGAGCACGCGGTGTGGGCGCTCATGGATTTCGGGTTCCGCGTGGTCATCTCCTCGCGCTTCGCCGACATCTTCCGCGGCAACTCCGGCAAGTCCGGGCTGGTGGCCGCCGAGGTGGAGCAGGAGAACGTCGAGCTGCTCTGGAAGGTCATGGACGCCCAGCCCGGCATCGAGCTCACCGTCGATCTGGTGGCGCGGACCGTCACCGCCGGCGACGTGACCGTCCCGTTCGACATCGACGACTACACGCGCTGGCGCCTCATGGAGGGACTCGACGACATAGGGCTCACCCTCCGCCAGGCCGACCTCATCGAAGACTATGAGGGCCGGCGACCGTCGTTCAAGCCGGTCACGACCCCGCGGTGAGCCGTTGACTCGGGTCGCCGGGTTCCCCCTCCGGGGCAGAAGTTGACACCATTTCGGACTGCCGTCCGGTAGTAGCTTCAAATTCCTTCATTGTGTGAGTATGCTTATCTTGACTGGGTGCGGATACGTGCCGCTGCAGTGATACTCATTCAAAGGGGGCCCGCAGGTGAACAAGGCCGATCTGATCGATGAACTGGCCAGACGGATGGGCGGTGACCACCAGCTGGCCACCGAGGCGCTGGAGAACACTCTCGACATCATCGTTCGAACCGTCGCCTCCGGTGAGTCGATCACCATCATGGGCTTCGGGATCTTCGAGAAGAAGGCTCGAGCGGCCCGCGTCGCACGCAACCCGCACACGGGGGAGTCGATTCCTGTGCCGCCCACGTACTCACCGGTGTTCCGTCCCGGTCAGTATTTCAAGGGGGTCATCCAGGGCACCGAGCCGCTGCCCGAGGGACGGCTGGCGGCCAAGCGATCGAGCTCGCACCAGTCTTTCGGGGGACTGCGCAAGAACGGTGTCGATCAGCGCGACAAGGTCGGTTGACCGGGACAGGCGGAGGCCGACGACCGTAGGACACGAGGGGTGTCACCCCGGCTATGCCCGGAGTGACACCCCTCGTGTCCTGCGTGCAATGGTCCGACCGGCGGTGGCCGCGAATGCCGGTCAGCCCGTCGGCAGGACGGTCGCGTGGTCGCTCGAGGGATCAGTGCAGCGGGAGGGGACTGCGATAGTAGTCCGCGGAGAGCAGTGTGGTCCCGGAGAATCCGAGCCCCCACACGCCGGACTTCTTGGTCGATGTGTTGCGGATGTCGATGGCCGCGGCGGCTGCCAGGTCATCGAGGATGCCCGGTATCGCAGTCCCCTGGGAGCAGATCGCCGCCACCCCGTCGCCGGCGTTCGCGATCTCGAGCAGTCGCGTCACCGCTCTTTCAGGGGCGTCGAGGTAGGCCTCGTCGCTCAGTGACTTCTCGATGGTGATCTCGGTCCCGAGCTCGTCGGCGAGCGGGGCCAGGGTCTGCTCGCATCGGACGCGGGGCGCACTGTGCAGTCGGCTCACCCCGAAGGCGCGGAGCATCGGTACGAGCATCTCCGCCTGCGTCCGGCCGGACTTGTCGAGGGGGCGCAGCGTGTCGTCACCACTCCATTCGCGCCTGTCGCCCGCCTTGGCGTGCCGCACCAGCATCAGCATCGATTCGACACGCGGCGCCTCGGCGAAGCGGGTGAGGATCTTGCGGTCGAGTGGGTAGGAGACCAGCTTCTTGGCTTCTTCCACTGGGAGCCATCGGAGTTCGTCGACCTCGGAGTTCGGCTCGAAGCGACCCTCCGCAGCGCGCGCGGACCAGTATGTGACCTCCTTGCGGACGTTCTCCTTCAGCGGGTAGGCCGTGGTCCCGATGAGCGACTGAAGCACGGACCCGAACCCGGTCTCCTCGCCGATCTCTCGCACCGCTGTTGTGGGCAGTGACTCCCCGGGATCGACCTTGCCCTTCGGCAGTGACCAGTCGTCGTACCGCGACCGGTGTACGACAGCGCAGCAGGGGACACCGTCCTCCATCCGGTACAGCACTGCACCCGCAGCGGTCACGACTCGCACCTTCGACGCGGATCTGGCTTTGCTCATCGGTCGCGGAACCCCGCGTGTGCGGCCGCCATCTGCTCCTGGTGGTCGACGGAGTCGGCCCAGTCCTCCGGCGGTGGCATCCGCTGCCAGGTGGCGTCCGGCTGCAGGTGGAAACTCCGCGTGTGCGGGTCGAGGGCCGAGTCGAAAATCCGGCGGACCTGCCCCTTGAGTCGACGGTCGGTCACGGTGACCATCACCTCGACGCGACGGTCGAGATTGCGGTGCATCATGTCCGCGCTGCCGATCAACACCTCGTCAGCGCCGCGGAAATGCAGGATCCGGGAGTGCTCGAGGAACCGGCCCAGGATCGAGCGCACGTGGATGTTCTCGCTCAGCCCGGGGACCCCGGCGCGAAGAGAGCAGATGCCCCGCACCACGATGTCGACCGGGACCCCCGCCTGCGAGGCCCGGTACAACGCATCGATCACCTGCTCGTCGACCAGTGCGTTGGCCTTGAGCCGGATACCGGCCTCGCGACCCACGGAGGCCAGTTCGATCTCGCGGTCGATCCGTTCGATGATCCCGGACCGGATCCCTTCCGGCGCCACGAGCAGCCGGCGGTACTTGGTGACGTTCGAGAAGCCTGTGAGGTGGTTGAACAGATCGGTCAGATCGGACACGACCTCCTCGTCAGCGGTGAACAGGCCCACGTCCTCGTAGATGCGTGCGGTCTTGGGGTTGTAGTTGCCCGTGCCGATGTGAGCGTATCGCTGGAGGCGATCGCCCTCTTTGCGCACGACCAGGCAGGTCTTGCAGTGGGTCTTGAGCCCGAGGAGTCCGTAGACCACGTGCACGCCGGCCTGCTCCAGTTCGCGTGCCCACCGGATGTTGTTCTGCTCGTCGAAACGCGCCTTGATCTCCACCAGGGTCACGACCTGTTTACCGCTCGCGGCCGCGTCGACCAGGGCGTTGACGATCGGCGAGTCGCCGGAGGTCCGGTAGAGCGTCTGCTTGATCGCCAGGACGTTCTCGTCTGCCGCGGCCTGCTCGATGAACCTCTGCACGGTGGTCGAGAACGAGTCGTAGGGGTGCTCGACCAGGACGTCGGATTCCTGCAGCGAATCGAAGATGTTCCGGGCCGTCTCCCGCTCTCCGAACGCCGGCGGTGTGGCGGGCACCATCGCCGGGTCCTTGAGATCGGGGAGGTCCAGACCGTGGATCTGCCACAGGCCGGTCAGGTCGAGCAGCCCGCCGAAACGGATCACGTCCTCGGACTCCACGTCCAGTTCGCGCTGCAGGATCCGCAGCATGCGCGGGGTGGTGTCCTCGGCGATCTCCAGGCGCACGGCGGAGCCGAACCGGCGACGGGCCAGTTCGCGCTCGAGCGCCTGCAGGAGATCCTCGTCCCGGTCCTCCTCGACCTCCATGTCCGCGTTTCGGGTGACCCGGAAGACGTGGTGCTCGACGATCTCCATGCCCTGGAACAGTTCACCGAGATGGGCGGCGATGACCTCCTCCGCCGGCACGAACGCGAACTCCTCGCGGCCGCCCCGGTTGACCCGGATGAAACGGGGCACATTGCTGGGGATCTTCACTCGAGCGAAATGCTCCTGCCCCGAGTCGGTGTTCCGGATGATCACCGCGAGGTTGAGGCTCAGGCCGGAGATGTACGGGAACGGATGCGCCGGATCGACGGCCAGCGGGGTGAGCACCGGGAAGATCTGGTTGCGGAACAGCTCCGACATCTCGAACCGCTCGTCGGCCGTGAGCACGCTCCAGGTCAGGAACCGGATTCCGTTGGCCTCCAACTCCGGCCGGATCTCTTCGTGGAACAGCCTGGACTGCTCGTCGCAGAGTTCGCGACTACGCAAACTGATACGGCCGAGCTGTTCGGCGGGGGTCTGCCCGTCGGCCGAGCGGACCGACAGGCCGGTCTTGTCGCGCCGCTTGAGTCCGGCCACGCGCACCATGTAGAACTCGTCGAGATTGGAGGCGAAGATCGCGAGGAACTTGGCGCGTTCCAGCAGCGGCAGGGTCTTCTCGCCGGCCAATGCGAGCACCCTCGCATTGAAATCGAGCCAGCTCAGTTCGCGGTTGAGGTAGCGGTCACGGGGTCGGGGGAGCCCCTGCGGGGTGTGCTCGTCGACTGTCACCGCACCATTGTGACCGATTCCGCGCCGTCGCGGACACGGAGCGATGCGGGCACACCCTGAAGGACGCATGCCGTGGCGGTGCCCACCCGGCGCGCGTCGAGCCCCGCCACGTCCTCCGGGATGTC
>CAMNYG010000035.1 GCA_946570335.1 uncultured Dietzia sp.
GCGCCGCAGAACACGAGCATGGACCAGACGTCGAGCCCCTGGGTGCCTCTTCGGACTGGGGGCCGACGACAGGGTCGGAGACCTCAGCCGATTTCTGGTGAGGCGTCCGGTTCAGCGTCGCCGACATGAGCCGACGAGAGCGAGCTGTCAGGTGCGTCAGTGGACTGTCCTAGTAATACTGCCGGCGAGGTATTGGCCGACTCGGATTGCGGCATCGTCCCGGTCGCGTCTGGGGTCCCGCTGATGGACTCCATCTCGGTCTCGAGCTGCTCGGGGGCCAGCCCAACACGCGGTTCGCCAGCCAGCTCAGCAGTGTCGTCAGCTGACAGGTCGGGTGTGTCGGCGATCGCGGCGTCGAAGACCCCGGGTAGACCGGGGTCGGTGACCTCAAAGGTGACTGCTGCGATCAGTGCCAGCGTCAGAAAGTCCGGGTCTGGACCACCGCGTTGGCGGGCCTGTCGCGCAGCCTCGGCGCGCTCGTGTTCGGCCCGTTCACGGTCGCGCTCGGCTTGCCTGCGAGCCTCTTCTGCGGCCTTGACCAGGCGGCGGCGCTCCAGTTCGGTCGCGATGACCTCTCGCCGTTCTTGGGCGACGGCCTCGGTCACGCCGGAGTCTGCTCGTGCGGTCTCGACTATGAGTGAACCAGCAGAGTGCTGGCGGACCGAGTGTGGCCCGAGAGGACGAGTCCGTGTCGGAATCGACTGTGCCGCAGCGCCTGTGCGGGCCTGTCGGATCAACGTGGCGACTGTCTGGTCGCTGGGATGAGAGCTCATTGCATGCCTTCCTCAATCGGGTCTGATCGCAGCGGTTTACCGGGCTGGTGGGCTGCGCTACAGGCGACCATTGGGGAGCGTTCGCCGGTCAGTATCGGCATGTGGTGGTCGCCGATCGTGCGCAGGAACACTTCGTCACAGGTCGCTGGATCGCGGCGCAGCAAGGACTCATAGGACAGCCACATCGACCGGATACGGAATCGGACTGAACCGTGCGCCCACCAGCGTGGACACCATTTCTGACTCATCCCGGTCGACTCGTAGGCGAGGCGAAGGTAGTCGTCGAAGAAGGCGAATTCGTCGGTGAAACGCAGTTTGGGCGGTACGCCCATTTCGGTCTCCGCGAACAGTTGCACGTCCCGCTCGATAGTGCGGGCCAGATGATTGCCTAGCCCGGGTGTGGCCAGGACGTCCTGGACTGCGGCCGGTAATGCCTCGGTAGACACCTCGGTCAAGGTCTCGGTGAACGCTTGGACGATTTTCTTGTCGAACAGGTGACTCATGCGGTCGTCATCTCCTCAAGCGAGGGCAGATCCTGGTGGTCCCACCGGATCATGCGAGCCAGAATCGGGCGGCGGCCCGTGGCAAGGACGATCATCCGTCCGAAGGGCAGGGCCGCCAGCTCGGCCGCGGTGATGGTCTGCTTTTCCACCGTCTGAATTGACACTGACCGTCCGCGTTCTCCTGAGCCGTGGGAGACGGAGCGTTGTCGCTCGGTGTGGGTACCGATGAGGTGGGCCAGCTCGTCGAGGAAGCGATAGTCCTTGTGTCCGGGGCCGACCACGACGATGGAGGCGGCCGACCACAGCTTTTTCATGCCCTGCTCTCCCCACACTTCCACTCCTTGTGCGTAGGACTGGAGCACGGTGTCGCAGATGATTCCGCGCGAGCCGAACGTGGAGTAGTAGTCCGGCAGGCGTGGCCAGCGCACGATGTTGGCGATCTCATCGAGTGCGGCGGTCACCGGCACCGGCAGGCGTGATCCGGGACTCTGATCGGCGCGATCGACCAGCGCTTTGAACACGCTGACGGTCAGGATCGAGGTCACCGGCCGCCCGATGGGGTTCTCTTCGTCGGAGACCAAGTAGAGGGTGTCGGCATCTGAGGCGGCGAACTTATGCGGGTCGAATCGCTCGGCGCCGGCCTGCGGGGTCAGCCACCGCACGATCTGGCGACGTCCGAGACACGAAATCATGTTCTTGGCCGCAGAGAACACGTTTGAGCGAGTCCGGGGTTCTGCCGCGTATTTGCTGGCCAGGTCTGCTGCCTGCGGACCCCATTGGCTGTCGGAAAGGATCTCTACAGGTGTGGCGTCTTCCAGGTTGGACACCCACCCGTAGACGTCCGTGATCGGCCGGTTCCGTAATGCCGCCGCCAGGAACAGTGAGGCGAGCAGGTCCACGGCCTGGGAGTAGAAGTAGGCGTTGGGGTCACTGCCGGCCTCCCCGCGGGACGAGGCGGCGTTGAAAATCTCGGCGAGCTCTTCGGCATTGCCGTCCCACCACTCGTCTCGGCGCACGAAGTCCAGCGGGTCGAAGTACCAGCGGGAAGTGTCGAGCCCGACGGCCTTGTCCTGTGGGTCGAGCACCCACACCCGGCCGACCTGCTGACGGAAGGGCATGGTGGCCTCGATGACGTCGCGCTTGCACGAGGTCGAGATGCAGATGCCGGGGGCTCGGCGGATCATCGGGATAATCCGGCTCGAGGTCTTGCCCTGGCGAGGCCCCCACAGGTCCAGGTGCAGGTCCTCCCATCCGCCCCACAGGTCTTGGCCGGTGGAGACCTCCTTGCCGATGTATACCCCCGGCGAGTCCACGTCCTCGCCGCGCTCACGGCTGGCACGAGTCACCGCTTTCGCTGACAGGGAGTGGACGTCCGAGCGACCGGCCAGGTGCTTCGCAACGCCGTCGACGCGGGTCTTGCCGGCCTGACGTTTGCCGATCAGAGCTGCCGCCACTGCCGTCAGTGCCGCGACGAGGATCGCCAGGACCACCGCGACGATGGTGGCTCCGGTTGTCCACTGGACCTGCCCCTGGGCCAGGTCGATCACAGCGACCGCGGG
The DNA here is from genome assembly GCA_946570335.1 of uncultured Dietzia sp. Taxonomy (GTDB): domain Bacteria; phylum Actinomycetota; class Actinomycetes; order Mycobacteriales; family Mycobacteriaceae; genus Dietzia. Next base: position 2,836 of record CAMNYG010000035.1, read on the forward strand.
ATTGCCCGGGACCTGCTGACCGGTGTGGGTGAGTTTCTCCCCAAGGGAGATGCTTGCCCACACCCCCACTACAAGAGCTATGACCAAGCCCAGGGTGACCAGGGCGATGCTCGGCCCCGGGTCTCGAGTCTGCGACTTCCGAGCGATGTCTTTGCCCGCCATGTCTCTTGTCTCCTAGTTCGTGTTGGGTGGTCTTACCGGGCCGAGCCGATGGAGGTGTACCGGTAGTTAGCTGCCTTCCAGTCCTGGCCCACGCGCTCCAACTCGACCGCGATCGTTATCGGTTCGAGCGGTGTTGTGGCCCCATCGGCGTGCAGGACACGCTGACGAACCTGCACAGAGCGCTGGGCGGTGGCGGCGTCCTGAGTCACCGGTTCCTGCTCACTCGACAGTTCAGCCGCACCGATGACGCGATCACCGGCTCTCGCCCACGACTGCCACTGGCGAGGGGTCGGGTAAGACTCCGGGCGACTGGAGGCGGCCTCGGCCAACTTCCCGGTCAGACGATCAGAGATCGCGTGCAACGCATCCCACGGCGACTGCTGCGTCGCAGGGGTCCACGTGTGGATCCCTGCCATCGCCGCGACCGCAACCTCGTCCGCTGTGCTGATCGGTTCGATGTGCACATGCGCGTCGGTGCCGGCCTCCTCGTCGTCACGCCCGATCGTCACCGCGGCGACAATCGCGAGGACCAGCACGGCCACAGTCCCCGTCACCAGCAGTGTCGTCTGGGGTCTGGTCATCGTGAAGTCCTTCCCTGTTGGTTTAGGCATTGGCAAAGCGAGCTGCTTCTTGGGGCACCAAGATCACGTAGGCCTGTGTCTCATCGAATGGCGGCACTCCGTTGTACTGGTCGACGTTTCCGGGGCCAGCGTTGTAGCCGGCGAGCATGAGCTCCTGCGGGTCACCTTTCAGCTCGCCCGAGGCGATCCTGTCGCGCTGATAGTCGGCGATCTCGCATAGGTAACGGGCGGCGGCCATCGTTGCGTCAGCAGGATCGTTGGGTGATCCCGACCCTGGAGGGCCGGCGATCTCACCGTTCTCGTCGACTTCTGCGCCTTTCCCAGCCCAGGTGTCGGGCATGAACTGGCCGTAGCCTTGAGCCCCTTTGGGAGAAACTGCGTGGGCCTGAAAACCGATGGACTCGTGGTAGAGCAGCCCAGCAAGCAGTGGCGAGTCGACTTCTCGGCATACTTGCCCACCGAGTTTGATCCATTTGCGCAGCTCCTCGGGGATTTCTCCATCGTTGAGGCTTCGGTGCCCAAAATCTGGCCCGCAGTCCGTACCGCCTGCCGTCCCGGAGCTGTCGGAGGTGTCGTCAGCACCGTCAGCTGGAGCCGACCCGAACCGGTGGTTTTCGTCAGGGAAGCCACTGGCGAGCGTGGTCACATGGACATGGTCGAAGTGATTCTGGGTCAGGTCGTATTGGTCTTCCATCAAGTTCGGCTCGCCCTCTGATGGGATGTACATCTGCCGCCAGATCATGTAGTCGATATTGAAGAACTCCCGGTGTTTGAACAGGTAGTTCTTGATTCGATTGCCCAGTTCCCGCCCTTCGTTGGACTGGAAATTGGGGATCATGATGTCGACCGCACGACCTGACGGATGATCGTCGTACTTGTCATATTCTCGCCAGCCGCCGATTGTCTGCACGTCGGGGAAGCGCTGTGCCACAGCACGCGCCACCCGGATGGAGTCGATCTGGAGTTTGTCCTCTGACCGAATTTTGTCCGAGCTGGGGAGATCCCCGCCTGACGGGGCGCGCCGTGTGCTCTCGGTCGAGGTCGAGTCTGGACGGCCCGGATTGGCTTCGGGCGAGTCGCCGGAGGGAGCCTTGTCTCCCGAGCCAGGATTGACTGCTCGATCCAGCCACGGTTGCGGGTCGGTTTCTGTGCCCCCGGCCAACCGGCTGCCTTCCCACACCTCGAAGTGCAGGTGTGGGCCGGAGGATTGACCATTGCTGCCAACTTCGCCGATGAACTGGCCCGCGGTGACCGTATCTCCGGTCGACACCGCTACTCCGTCGTCGTACATGTGCCCGTATACGGTCGAGTAGGCCTGGCCGTCGATGGTGTGGTCGATCACGATCCAGTTGCCAAACCCACTGGCGGGTCCGGCTTGGGCGACCACTCCCCCGGACATGGCGTACATGGCCGTACCTGTTGGAGCGGCCAGGTCAATTCCGCGGTGACCGGGCCGGTCAGGGCTCTTGTAGGTCGAGGACACTACATATTCGTCTTCTACGATGGGCAGACTCAGTTCGCCGGACGGCACTCCCCCTGCCCCGGACACTCCTCGCTCTCCCGGTTTGCACAGATCGTCGCTCCCCGGACCGAGCACCACCACGAGCACCAGGGACAGTAGAACGATGCCGATGATGATGCCCACGACAAGCTTGATCGAGCGCATCGGATTACTGACCTAACCTCGCTCGAAGGGCTGCGACCTCGGCTTGCAGTGCTCGTAGTGACGTGGAGTTGTGTGCCTGCCACACTCCGGCGTCGACAGACCACCGCCGCACCGAGTCGCGGCTGATCCCGAACTCTCGCGCAACTGCCTCCGCCGCTGCGGACGTCGAGGGGAACTGTGACTCAAGCTGCGAGAAACGGTCGACGACTTCCTGTCGGAACTCGGCGCCATAGGGTGAGGTACTCACGCTGGCACCGCCTGCTCGGTATCTGCGGGGCCGTCAAAAAGCTCCCGCCACCGCACATTCGTGTCGTGGATCCGCGTCTGATCTTCAATCGTGGTCAACAGCACCTGGATCGGAATGCCGGCCGAGCCGTCCTTGGCCGGTTTGAGCATGAATTTGCCCCGACCCAGTGGGGGCTTCTGTCGCCGCCGGTCGTCGTCCACAGGCGCTGCTCTGCGTTCGATCGGGGCGCCTTTGGACCAGGCGGTGATCATTGCTGCTTCGGCCTCGGTGAACTGCAATACGCCGCGCAGCCGGTCGAGCTCGCCAGCGGGCAGGCCACCGCAGATGACCATCCCCGCCCGTTCGATGAAGCCCATCGCCGTTTTCACGTCGACTTCGTTGGGCAGTGCCTCCAGGTCACGCCCAGTGTGCGTAATCATGAGCAGGCCCGTGCCATCTGTTCGGTTGAGTCTCGTTAGCTCATCCACGCGCTGCACCATGCCTGCACCGGCGCCCAGAGTCGCCCACATCTCGTCCAGGATCGCCAGGAAGTACCGCTGGGGAGCCAGGTCGAAATCGGCCAACACATGCGCGGCCTCCATCGCCCCGTAGGCATCGGACCAGCACGCCAGCAGCACACCGGCCTTGAGCGCTTGGTCCCCCCGTGCAATTGCAGAGACGTCGATACAGATTGCGGGCGCGTCCAGGTCGATCTTCGTGGTGGTGTGTTCAGCGAACACCTGCCCCATGACGCCGTCGGTCAGTGATTCCAGGGTCTGCACCAGGGTCCGGACAGTCTGGTGATACTCCACCTCGTCTTTGACGAACAATGCCCGCCGCAGATCGTCGTTGCCCTCTCGGATGAAGTCGATGAGGTCGCGTAGCAGCGGCGGGGAGGCGAAGGAGAACTGTCCCGTCTCGCGCATGGTGCGCAGGGATGTCGACACGATCAGGCCCTCGAAGTCGGCCAGCGGCCGGCCGCGGATCAGCTCTGCCAGCGCCGTCACCATCGTGACCTGGCGCGAATGCACCGACTCGGCTGTTTCGGTGATCGCGTCGGTCAGCTTGGCGGCCTCCTCGCTGTCGGCGGGCAGGGTGTCCAGGTGTGCCTGCATCACCGGGATCGCCTCACCGAGGGCTCCCGCAGCCAGCGGGTTGAGGTGACCGTGTCCGTGACCCAGGCGGATCACCTGCCCGTGCTTGCCGGTGGGGGTCACCATTGCGTCGGTCACCGGGACGTATTCGCCCTTGATGTCTCCGGCGACGATGGGCACATGGCCTTGGGCGACAGCGCCGATGAACTGCTTGCGGATAACGGTGGACTTGCCCAGGCCCGGAAGCGACAGCACGAACGCCGACGGGTTACCGATAATGCCAGCCTGGAACCACGACAGCACATCACCGGACACGTCTTGGCCGGTCTGGACATGCACGCCCAGGGGCACACCGACAGCCGGAGCGGTGGCGCCCACGACCCAGGGGTTAAAACCGCACCCGTAGTTGGTCGATGTCTGGGTCGCGCCGGGGGCCGAGACCACGGACATTCGGCCGGAGAACACGCCCTTGAACCCGAGACCGTCCAGGGCTGAGTACCGCGTGGTAAATCGGGGTTTGAGGTAGCGCAACGCCGAGGCCTGGCGTGCCGTCCGGGCCTGTTCGGCGCGCTCAGGATGCTCCCCACACCACTGCCTGTATGCGCGCCCCGTCGGGGTAAAAATCCACGGCGGCTGGACGTCGCCGGCGGTGATCCGGGCGTGCAGCTCCTCAAGCTCCGCCGGTCCGATCGGTGGCTTCGTGCGTCGCGCCATCACTCGGCCCTCGCAAACGACGAGATGGTCGACTTCTGATCGAGCAGGACACCCAGCCCCAGGCCCGCGATAAACGCGGCATCCTGTTGACCGTTGGTGCTGTGTAGCCGCAGTTGCGAGCGGTTTCCGAGCTGGCCGATGATCGCCGAACCCTGGTCGAGCAGGTCGGCATCTCGCAGGGTCATCGTCACCAGGAGGGAGTACTCGCCGAGCTGACCGCCACGTGCCAACGCCTGCCGTGCAGCCTCCGTGCGTTCCAACCGCAGGCCGGCCGAAGCCTTACCGATTGACCGCGTCTTGTTCGCCGCGTTCACCGCATCGGTGTGCTCCTTTTCCACCGTGCGGACGCCGTCACCGGCCGAGATCGGGCGGTAAATCAACGTCACACGCTTGCGCGGAATGTCGTCTTTCGGTTCAAGTAAGGGCCGCAGCACGTGGTCCGGGAATGCTGCCGCTGGTGGGGCAGCCATCTCGAACGACCGCGATATCCAGTCCTCATGCCGGTAGCTGGACCACTTGGTCACCGCCTGGGCTGGGCCGGCATCCTCCCAGTCAACTCCCATCGGCTCGTCGGACAAACGCGCCTTGTCGAGCTCCTCCTCCAGATCCGGTCGGAAGCACCGCATCGCCAGCGCAATCGCATCTTCGGGCAGCATCGGCGTCGCCGAGACACCGGCATACTCCAGCCGCTGGTAGAGACCCGGAAGCCGCACACCCAGGTCGGTGGCCATCGCTTCCGGATCCTTGCGCTGCATCGCGGTTGCTGCTTTGAACGTGACCGCGATCCATGAGCGGGTGACGAGCTTGTCGCGCGCGAATTGCACCGCCGATTCCGCCTGGATGCGGCGGGCGATTTCCGGTGTGGATTCGTCGACCGATCCCGCGACAGCCGCGATCAAGTCCAGGCCCGTCGCCGGGTAAGACTCAACCGTCACCGTGGCCGCTACGACGTCGTCGTTGAGGGACAGTTCCGCCAGCCACGCACCCCACTCCGCGGTCATATTGTTTCGGTCGGTCACCGTCAGCGGTTCCTGACCTCGCGAGGAGGCGTCGAGGAGCACGGTGTATTGATTGAGAGCCTGGTCGCGGACCATGGCAAAGTCGTTGCCGGCTACATCGCGTCCTACATGGAGCTCGGTTTTCGCTAATGCGCCGGGAAGGCGGTAGCGGCCACCGGGGATGCGTGAGTTTGGTCCAGATCGGTAAATCGTGGACCCGGCCTTTTCGGCTCGCCAGAACTGAAACCGCATTTGCGCCACCTCATAAAGTGTTCGATTTCCGATACGCACGATCGCCGGCGCCAGGTACGCCACGGCCAGAAGGGCGATCAGCGCCCCAGGTCCTAAACCGCCCTGCATCAGCACCAACATCGCGACGATGAACGCGCCGCCGGCGATGAGCGTTGCCCGCAGCGGCAGACCGAACATTCCGGTTCTCTGGCTACGTTCACCGAGGGTGTAGAGCCGTAGGTCGCTGGCTTCGCCGGAAGTAGTCACCGCTTTTGTGCTCCTTGCCTTTACCTGTAGTGATGTGGGGTGGCGTGTGCGGCCAATGCGCTGTCGAGCATCTGCTCGGTGGTCTGCGTGGCTCGTGCCGTGCCCTGTGCAGCCGCCGCCACGGCCCCGATACCGGCACTGGCTACTCCCAGGGCCGCGCCAGCACCCTTCGATGCACCAGCCACCGCCCCACTGATTCCGCCACCACGACTCGGCGAGCTGCTGGTTCCGCTGGACGGACTGGCCCCCGAGGGCGATCCGCCCCCAGAGGGAGCTGGCGGCGTGGTCGGCCCGCCGCCTGATGGTCCTGCCGACGAGCCGGAGGAACCGCCAGCAGAGTGCGGGCCGAGATAGGCGGCGCCGTTAGCCGACCCCTGTCCGGTGGACCCGGAAGCCGACTGCGCTCCACCAGTTCCGGCCACGGACTGTTGGGCGGTGCCCAACGCGGCGCCAGCCATGCCGGCCACCGCG
>CAMNYG010000036.1 GCA_946570335.1 uncultured Dietzia sp.
ATCGTCGTCGAATCAGCCAGACCGTATGCGGTGGCGGACACCGCGGAGCCGGCCGATGCCACGGCCCGGGCCACGGCCGAGTCCGCGGTTTCGTCCGCAGTGCCACCCGAGCTGACGAGGGTGGATCCGAGTGCCGTATCCGTGCCGGGTTCGCCGGGCGCGTACGCGTGGAACTATTCAGTTGGTGGGCGAGCCGGCGGATTGTGTGTCTCTGGCGGGGACGGGGTGACGTGCACGGGGACGGCGGCGGCCTCCGTACCGGATCTGACGCAGATGTTCCCCGGGCGGCCAGGCGCCATCGAGCTCGGTCCCGCGGGACTTCGCTATACGTTTGTCGAGGGGATCCCGCCCGTTCCCGGGCGCCTCGGGGCGGGGCAGTACGTCGAGATCGGCGGATTCCGGTGTGCAATACCCGATGGGTCCGCGCTGCGGTGTGGTTACGGGGGCAACTCGTTCGCGATCAGCGGCCCGGATCTCGCGATCACCACGTCGGGGACGCTCCTCGACGAGCGGGACTCGTCCAATCACGACTCCGCCTCGTCCGGTCACTCCTCCTCGAGCGACCAGCCGAGCGGGTTCATGGGCGCGTCCGGGCTGGTGAGCGGCGTCCGTACCTCATCGGGGCGGCTAGTGACCGCCTCCGCGCCGCCGTGCGACGGCCGGGGGATCCTCGTCCTCGACTCCTATGTCGAGTCGGCACAGCCACAGCAGGGCATCGCGGACCTGCTGGACCGACACCCGGGCGCCGAGTTCGCCACGCCTGGCCAGTGCCCCTCCCTGCGGAGCCAGCTCGACGGGGCGCGTGTCTACCCGATCTACACCGACCACGGCCATGACACCGCGGCCCTGTGCCGGGACAAGGCGGCCCGTGGCGGTACTGCCAGGCTCCTGACCACGACTCCGGAGCACCTCGACCCGTGCTGAACCGCGCCCGGAGTGGCCCGGCGGAGTCGCTACTCACAGCCCCCTGGTGATGAGCCGCTCCCACTTCTGCGGCATCGGCGCCGTCACCGTGAGTTCCCCGCCCTCGGGCAGCGGGATCACCATGGTCGCGGCGTGGAGATGGAGCCCGTCTCCGCCACACGATGCCACCTGTGCGTTGAACCGGGGATCGCCGTACCGATCGTCGCCGGCGATCGGATGCCCCGTGTGGGACAGGTGTACGCGGATCTGGTGCTTACGTCCGGTCAGCAGGCGCACGCCCACGAGGGTGGCCCGGTCCGCCACCCGCCGACGGACTTCTACCTGTGTCTGTGCCCGCTGCCCGTCCGGGTGCACCACGACGTCGGCGTCCCGCCTGAGCAGCGGCGCATCCACTACCGTCACATCGTCGGGCAGGTGTCCTGCGACGATCGCCAGGTAGTGCCGTCCGATCTCATCCTCCCGGTCGCGCAGGAGTCCGTGCAGGTGTCGGAGCATCGTGGGGGTCTTGGCCAGAGCGAGCACGCCCGAGGTGTCACGGTCCAGCCTGTGGCCGAGCTCGAGCTCGGGGAGATCGGGACGACGATGGCGCATCAGCTCGATCACGCCGAAGGGGTTGCCCGTCCCCTTGTGCACCGCGATTCCGGCGGGCTTGTCTATGACCAGAAGGTCGGCGTCCTCGTGGAGGACAACGCCACTCAGCCGATCGAGCAGTGCGGACGGGGGTCGGGGTGCGTTCAACGCTGGCATCTCCACCATCAGTGGCGGGATCGTCACCACATCCCCCTCGACGAGGCGATAGTTCTGCTCGCACTTGCGGCCGTTGACCCGGAGTCGTCCCTTGCGTAGGAGCTGGAACAGCAAGCCGGCGGGCACACCCTTGAGCTGGCTGCGCAGGAACTTGTCGAGTCTGCGCCCGGCGTGCTGGTCGCTGATCGTGATGGTCGTGGCCGGGCGCCTCACCCCGAGCGGCGGGCCTCCGGAGGATCCGATCCTGCTCCGCCCGTCGGCCCTCTGGCCTCTCGCGGACCCCGTCGGCCTCGCCCCCACGGGCCTCGCCCCTCGGCCGGACACAGACACTCACCACTCCACGAGAAACGCTCAGCGCGCCGACATCATCTCCTGCACTCCACCACAATCCCGACGGTCGGGCCAGTCGGCGCGGGGTCTCACTCCCCGATCACGCAGGCGAACACGGCCAGCCCAGCTGGCCGTGGATGAAGGCGATCAGCTCCTCGCAGACCTCCGAGAACGTGGCACTGCCCGCTCAGTTCGCCGATCGGACATCGACGCCCTGCTCGGCGTAGGCCTTGAAGTCCTGCATGTGCTGCCGGGTCTGCTTCTGAAACGCCCCGCGCGTCAGTGGAGCTGCCAGCCGCATGGCGAGCTTGTCGAAGTAGACCTCGCTCTGACTCTCCCACCGAGTCCTGCGCGGGTTGAGAGAGATGAGTCGGTCGCGGGTCACGTGCCGCATCCCGTCCACGACCAGTTCCCGTTCACAGACCACATCGGTCTCGCCGGGCACGTCGGTCAGCTCGTCAGGCTCGCGCGCGGTGACGGTCTCGAGTCCCTCGACCACGTTGTGGCCCTGCCGCAGCACCACCCGGGAGACGGAGCCCACCACACCGTGGCCGCCGCTGACCGGCTCGTGTCGCACGAGGCCGCGCAGCCACATCGGCAGGTGGGCGGGATCGGAGAGCAGGTGAACCGTCTCGTCCCGGGAAAGGCCGATCTCGACCGAGTCGGTGAACTTCACTGCGGGGCCCTCCGGGTGTCGCGCGGAACATGATCAAAGCATCAGCTTCTCGTCTCCACGCTAGTCGACGAACCAGCGCGGCGACATGGGAGAACCAGCCCGGATTGTGTGATCGACGGCACGCGGCCGGCGACTGATCTCCGCGTCGACCGCCGCCGTTGCCGTATGAGGGGTGAATGAAGAGAAACGACGACGACAACGTCTGTGTTGTCGTCGTCCTCGTTGCTTGGCTTCCCGCCGATACCACTACGTCCGCAGGACGTACCGCAGGGTCTCGACCACCTGATCGGCGGTCGTACACCAGGCCTGGGCCTCGGCGTCGACCTCCTTGAGCGGATGGACGATGTCGGCGTCATGGAGAGTCACGTAGGGCTTGCCCAAGGCGGCGCAGTAACCCGCGTCGAATGCGGCGTTCCACTGCTTGTACTGGTCGCCGAACCGCACCACCACCATGTCCGCCTGCCCGATCAGCGTGCGCGTGCGGATGGAGTTGACCTTCGCGGACTGGTGATCGCGCCAGAACTGGCTGTCGTTCTCGCCCAGATGGTCACCGGCGGCATCGCTCGCGGGATGGTCGGTGACCGGTTCGGTGAAGGACACGTCCAGGCCGGCCTCCTTTGCACCACGCCGGATCTGGTCACGCCAGTCGGTGTGGATCTCGCCCGAAAGATAGACAGTAAAACTCATGACCTCACCTTCTACGAAGACGGTGGCCGCGGCAACTTCCTCCCGATCCGTGGCGGCCCGGCGGACGTCGTAGCGGAGCAGGCTCGCCGGACGTCACAACCGGTCGCCCCGGATCACGGTGGGTCGAGCAGTTCGATTCCGTAGTCGGTGACGACCGCGCGCATGTGATCGAGGTAGCGCTGCGCCTGAGCGGTGAGCGGGATCCCGGAATGGCTGATCCACCCGATCTCGATGCTCTCGTCCACGTCGAGTGGAATGGCCACGATCTCCGGATCCAGGTCGTCACTGATGATGCCGGTCGAGATCGTGTACCCGTCGAGACCGATCATGAGGTTGAAGATGGTGGCGCGGTCGGAGACCCGGATCTCCCGCTTGCTCGACAGGGTGGAGAGGATCTCCTCGGCGAAGTAGAACGAGTTGTTCGCGCCCTGGTCGAAGGTGAGTCGCGGCAGGTCAACCAGGTCGTCGAGCGTGACGCTCGCCCGGGAGGCCAACGGGTTCTGCCGGGAGATGAAGATGTGCGGCACCGCGGCGAACAGCGGATGGAAGACCAGACCTGAATCCCGCAGGAGCTTGTCGATGACCTTGCGGTTGAAGTCGTTCCGGTAGAGCACGCCGATCTCGCTGCGGAGGGTCCGTACGTCCTCGATGATGTCCCAGGTCCGGGTTTCACGAAGCGAGAACTCGTACTGCGGCGCGTCGCCGGAGTGCACCATCCGGATGAACGCCTCGACCACGAACGAGTAGTGCTGCGCCGACACCCCGAGCAGCCGGCGGGACGGCGGTCTACCGAGGTAGCGCCGCTCCAGGAGCGACATCTGCTCGACGACCTGTCTGGCGTAGCCGAGAAATTCCGCCCCTTCGTCGGTCAGCGTCACCCCCCGAGCGGACCGGACGAGAAGAGTACGACCCACTCGCGACTCCAGATCCTTCATCGCGGCCGACATGGTCGGCTGGGCGACGTAGAGCAGGTCCGCGGCGCCGGTGATCGAGCCTTCCGCCGCGACCTCGATGAAGTACTGCAACTGCTGCAGGGTGATTCCCCTGGATCCACGGCTCATAGCCTTTGACTATAGAGACTCATAGCAAACGCTAGTTACCCGATATCTGAACTGGGAATGCAGGATGGTGTCACCGAATTTTCCGCAGCGCCGAGCCCGGCCGACCGATCCCCCGAATTGGACGTACATGTCGAACGAGTTCACGTTCAGCATCACCACCACCCACTTCGACGAGGACTACTCCCCGTCGGCGGACTCCCGCACCACCACCAACTTCGCCAACCTGGCCCGGGGTGAGAATCGCCGCCAGAACCTCCGCAACACCCTGGCCATGATCAACGCCCGGTTCAATGACCTGGCACACCGGGACAACCCGAACCGGGACCGCTATTCCGTCGACCTCGACATCATTTCCGCGGATCTGCAGTTCACAGCCGACGGCCGGCACCACCGCTTCCCGCTGATCGAGGTCCTCGATGTGGGAATCGTCGATCACCGGACCGGTGACCGGCTGCCGGGGATCGTGGGGAACAACTTCTCGTCCTATGTCCGCGACTACGACTTCAGCGTGCGGCTGCCGGCAGCCAACGAGAACTCCACCGAGTTCACCGTGCCGAGCAACTTCGGCGACCTGCACGGAAAGCTGTTCCAGCACTTTCTCGATTCCGACGCCTACCGCGAGCGCTTCGAGGTGTCGCCGGTGATCTGCATCAGTGTGTCGACGAGCAGGACGTACCACCGGACCGGGAATCACCACCCGACACTCGGCATCGAGTATCAGCAGAACGACTACTCGTTGACCGACGAGTACTTCCAGAAGATGGGACTTCAGGTCAGGTACTTCATGCCTGAGGGCAGTGTCGCCCCGCTGGCGTTCTATTTCCGCGGCGACCTGCTCGGGGACTATACGGACCTCCAGCTCATCGGCACGGTCAGCGTGATGGAGACCTTCCAGAAGATCTATCGCCCGGAGATCTACAACGCCAACACACCCGCCGCGGAGGTCTACCGCCCGTCCCTGGACCAGCCGGACTACTCACCCACTCAGATCGTCTACGACCGGGTCGAGCGCGGTGAGCTCGCGAAGAAGCAGGGCAGGTTCACTGAGGAACGTCTCATGAAGCCGTACGGAGAACTCCTCGAACAGTGGGCCGCCCGCCGCCCCGTTCTCGTCGGATGATCACCGGAGGACAATCGACCATGAACCAGATCCTTCCCACCTCGACCGTCGGCAGCCTGCCCAAGCCCTCGTGGCTCGCCCAGCCTGAAACCCTCTGGGCGCCCTGGAAACTGGAGGGTGATGCGCTGGTCGAAGGCAAACAGGATGCGCTACGTATATCCACCAAGGAGCAGAGCGACCGCGGCATCGACATCGTCAGCGACGGAGAACAGACCCGTCAGCACTTCGTGACGACCTTCATCGAGCACCTCGACGGGGTCGACTTCTCACGGCGCGAGACCGTCCGGATCCGCGATCGCTACGACGCGAGCGTGCCCACCGTGGTCGACTCCGTCCGCCGCGCCGCGCCCGTCTTCGTCGACGATGCGGCGTTTCTCCGGCAGCAGACGGACCAGCCGATCAAGTGGGCACTCCCCGGTCCCATGACGATGATCGACACCCTCTACGACGGCCACTACAAGAGTCGTGAGAAGTTGGCGTGGGAGTTCGCGACCATCCTCAACCAGGAGGCAAGAGACCTGGAGGCCGCAGGGGTCGACATCATCCAGTTCGACGAGCCCGCGTTCAACGTCTACTTCGACGAGATGAAGGACTGGGGCATCGCCACGCTGGAAAGAGCCACCGAAGGGCTCAGCGTGGAGACCGCGGTGCACATCTGCTACGGATACGGCATCAAGGCGAACATCGACTGGAAGGCGAGCCTCGGCTCCGAGTGGCGCCAGTACGAGGAGTCGTTCCCACTCCTGCAGCAGTCAACCATCGACATCATCTCGCTGGAATGCCACAACTCGCATGTCCCCATCGACCTGATCGAGCTCGTCCGCGGAAAGAAGGTCATGCTCGGGGCCATCGACGTGGCGAGCGAGAAGATCGAGACCGCGGCGGAGGTCGCTGACACCATCCGCAACGCGCTCAGCTACGTCGACGCGGACAAACTCCTGCCGAGCACGAACTGCGGCATGGCGCCCTTGCCCCGGGATGTCGCGTTCGCGAAGTTGAGTGCTCTCAGCGCGGGCACACGCATCGTTCGTGACGAGCTCTCCTCCAGCTGACTGATCACACTTCCCGGCGCATGGCCGGGCCACCCTGCCGCGGCGCACGGTGGCCCGGCCACGCTCGCCGGAAGACCGGCGTCGACGCCTTCGCGGCCTCACCCGTCGTTCAGCGGCCCCCGGACCTCGTAGGAGGCCACCACGAAGTCCCGGTTGCGTTCGCACCCCTTCAGCTTGAGGTCATAGGCACCGCTGAGCAGCGGCTTACCGGCACCGAGAGTCACGGGCGCGATCGAGACATCTACGTCATCGAGCATCCCTGCCGCGGCGAACTCCGCCGCGAGGCCACCGCCTCCCATCACCCACACGTCGCGGCCACCGGCCGCATGCTCGAGCGACACGCGATGATCGGAAGGGCTCCCGGCGAGGAAGGAAATGCGGTCGGTCACCGCCTCCAGGGTGCGGTGGGTGAACACGAAGGTCGGGATCTCGGGCAACCAGTCACGGTCATGGGCGAGAACCCACTCATACGTGGAAGACCCCATCACCTGGGCGCCCACCTCGGTCAGGAACGCCGTGGTGTTGCCGGGCCCGCTCTCGTCGATGTCCTGTTTCAACAGCCAGGCCAGGGAATGCTGTTCGTCGGCCAGGAACCCGTCGAGGGACATGGCGGTGAAGTAGCGATAGCGGGTCATGACGTTCCTCCTGATGCGCGACGGTGCCACATGATCGGGTCTGGATCGAGGTGTGAGATGTCGACGCCGGTCTGCGCCAGCATCCAGCGAGCGAGTTGCCGGCGATGCGCCGAGGACGTCAGATCGTGCGCGATGATCTGGGAGAGCAGGAACGACTCCGGCGGATCACAGAGAGCGTCGATCACCCTGTCACCCCACGCCCACGGCAGCTTGTCCAGTGCCAGGTGGCGCAGGACATCCGCCAGGGACGTCTCGTCCCCCGCCCACTCGAGCACCCGGTGTTCGGGCATCCGCTCCCGCCGATACTCGGCCTCGGGGACTGATTCGGCGGCGGCGAGGACCGCGTCGGTGTCGTCGAGGTCATGCCGGATCATCAGGGCGACGACGTCACCGGCAGATATCTCCTGCCCTACATCGACGTAGAGCACGGTCGGGGAATGGAAATGTATGCCGTTCGGTGCCGGTAGCCAGTGACCCCGCGCCGTCCGTCTGGATATCGCGCCGGGTACATATCCGAACGCCCGGGAGAACGCCCGCGAGAACCCCTCCACAGAGTCGTATCCCGCCGCGAACGCCGCACCGGTGACGGTTCGCCCCCGCTGGAGTTCCCACGCCGCGCGTTCGAGGAGTACACGCCGCCGCATCGCCACCGGCGCTTCGCCGGCCGCCCGGCTGATCTGCCGGCTGAAGTGAAACGAGGACGAGTGGGCGTGAGCGGCGAGCGTGTGCAGATTCGTGCCGCCCCGGTGGTCGGCGAGGACGGCGTCGAGCAGCTCGCGGACACGATCGCGCCCCGGAGGCCGTGTGGTCATGCGTTGATTATCAAGGGGATCCGGTGCGCTCTGCCCGACCGTTCTTGCTCTGATCTCAGCCGCTCGATACTGGAGCTCCCGGCCGGCATCTGATCCGGTCCTGCTGCCGGCCCTCTCTCCCATTTCTGGAAGACTCGATTCGGGAGGCGTGATGCGGCGCTATCAATGGATCATCAGACTGCTCTTCGCCGTGATCTTCATCGCCGGGGGCATCGCCCACCTCGTCCTCGGTCGCGTGGAGCCGGAGGGCTATGCGGTCTTCGCTGAGACGGCGCTGCTCCCGTGGCTGAGCGAGTTGTGGGTCTCGTTCGTGATGCCCAACATTGGCTGGCTCACCATCGCACTGGGCATCTATGAGATCGTCTGCGGCGCGGGCATGCTGTGGAAGCGCACGGTGTCTCTCGCGGCCCTGGGAATGATCGCGTTCCTGGTGTTCATCACCATCGTGGGCTACGGCTTTCCCACCCACTCGGTCGGAGAAGACCTCCTGAAGAACCGCTTGATCACCATCGTCATGGCGTTGCTCCTCGTGCCACTGCTCAGGGTCGGGCGCGATGAGAGACGGGCGGAACAGGGCGAGGTATCTGATGCGTAAGCCTCATGGCGACGTCTGTGCGAATGTGGCCGCGGCGCTCGGAGCCGCCTGACGCCGGGACGCGGCTGAACGCCGGGCTGCCGGACCGGGCGCAACGGTCGGCGAGGAATCCGCGGTCGCGCAGCTGGTCATCCGCGCCGCAGAGAACGACGCTGGCGGCAACCCGGTCGAACACCTGGCGTTGATCCGCCCCGAACGAGCGCGAGATGCCCCTGGTACCTCCGGCGATGTCGGCGCCGGAACTGCCGCGACGCCCTCCCGAGCTGCGATGTCGCCCACGGTCACGCGGTCCGCGGAGGGGCCGTCGACCGCGTCGGAGCCGCAGTTGAAAGGTGACTGCAGGCCGGCCGACTTCTGCGCCTCTCCGCTCGACCGCTGACAGTGGAACACATAGTTCCTCCCTTTTCGTGCACCCCACTGGTCCCCTGGACACACCACAAAAGACGAAACCGAAGGA
>CAMNYG010000037.1 GCA_946570335.1 uncultured Dietzia sp.
GTATCCGGGCTCCCCTGGTTCGGGCAGGTAGTTCTCGGAGAACTCCGAGGTACCGGGCGCGGGCGGGGGGGTGACTGCCCGGTCCATGATCGGCGGGACCGGAAGCAGCGGCAGCACGATGGTGGTGCGCCGGTCGGGCCCGTTGTCGCCGATCCAGGGGTTACCCGGGTCGACGTTGTACGGGCCGCTGGTCGTGGTGGGCCAGATCGGTACCGGGTTGCCCTGGTTCGCGCCGAGGTTGCGGAGCGTCTCGGAGATCGTGGCGTCGATCGACAGGAACACGTTCGCCGCGCTGCCGACGGTCGACTGGATCGAGGCGTCCGGGAACGGGAACGTCGGGACGAAGCCTGCCAGCTCGATGAGCTCCGGCGTCGATTCACCGAGGTACTGCAGCACCGGCCGCAGTGCCCGCAGGTCCGCGATGAGGTCCTCGCGGCTGGTCAGGAGGATGTCTGCTCCGACCTCCCCCAGGGCGTCCACGCGGCGCAGCATCTCCACGAACTGTGGACGCTGTTCCTCGAGCACGGCGACACCCGCGGGCAGTTCATCCAGCGCGGCCTGGATCTGCGCACGCTGGTCGTTGGCTCGCGCGGTCATGAGATTGACACCCTCGAGCGCCGTGGTGATGTTGTCCCGCTGCCGGTTGAGGCCGGCGATGAGTTCGTCGGCCGAACGCAGGGTCTCCGTCAGTCCGTCCTCGCGGCCCTCGGTCATCTTGCGCATCTCGGCGACGATCGGTTGCAACTGGTCCACGCCGCCCCCGTTGAGCAGCAGCGACAGGGCACCGAGCACCTGCTCGATGTCGGTGGCCGTCCGCGTGTTCGAGGTACGGATGACGTCCCCCGACTCGAGTTGCCCGACGGGTTCGGCGTCTTCCGGAGGCGTGAGCTGGACGAATTTCTCGCCGAGGAGGTTGGTCTGCTGGATGGACGCCTCCGCGTTCTCCGGGAGGTCGACGTCGTCGTTGATGACCACGTCGACCCGGGCCGTCCATCCGTCCTCGGCCAGCGAGATTCCGGTGACCCGGCCGGCGTCGAGGCCGTTGACCTTGACCGAGGACTGCAGGACCAGATCCAGTACGTCGTCGAAGTGGATGGCCACGTTCATGGGATCGTCCCCCACGTCCGCGCCACCCGGCAGCGTGTAATCCTCCAGGTTCATCGAACACCCGGCGGCGAGTGCGGAGACGAGCGCCGTGGCGCCCAGCATCCGTCCGGCACGGCCGACCCCGGATCGTCCGGAAACGCTCCGAGCACGTCCGGTAACCGGCGCCCCGGTCTCGGAGGTGTCACGGTCGTAGCTCATCACTGCCCCCCTTCGGATGCGGGGGTCATCGGCCAACCGCGGATCCCCGGGACGGTGCCGGGCACCGGAATGGACTGCTTCATCTCGCCCTCAAGGATGCCCATCGGCAGATCCGGGTTGGACGCACGCAGCTCCTTGTTGCGCTCCGGAGCCAACGCCTCACACGCCTGGATGTCGGCGCGCCGGAGGTTGTCGAGTTCCTGGAACATCTCATTTCCAGGATTGAGCCGGCCCAGCTTCATGAGCGTGCACAGCACCCCGGCCGGGTTCTGCTTCTCCGGGATGTTCGCCCGCATCGACAGCGTTCCCGACTCGGAGTCGTAGGCGTTGATCAGGTTGGCGAGCGCGAGCGGGGCCGTCTTGAGAATCTCCTCGACGTCGCCGCGCTGATCGGCCGTGATCTGACTGATGGATGCCAGGCGGTCGGCGCTGCTCCGGATCACGTCCTGGTTGTCCCGGACGAGTCGCGCAACATCCGCCAGCGCGTAGCTCAGCTCGGCCAGCGCACCCTGCAGATCCTCGCGCTGTCCTGCCACCGTCGAGTTGAAGGAGGCCATCTGTGCGTTGAAGTCGCGGACGTGGGCGTCGTTCTGGGCCAACATCGTCACGAATGTCTGCAGGTTCACCACGGTCTCACTGATGTCCTGACTGGAGTCGGCGAGAGTGGTGGCGGCCTTGGAGAGTTCGTCGATCGAGCGGCCGAGCGCGGCACCGCTCCCGCCGAGGGTCTCGGCGGAGGAGGCCAGGAAGCGGTCGAGTGAACCGTCCGCGTTCGCGCCGTCGGGGCCGAGGGCCTCGGTGAGCTCGTGGACGGAGGCGTACAGCTTGTCGACCTCGACCGGCGTCGCCGTCCGGTCCAGCGGGATGTGGGCGCCCGACTCCATGACCGGTCCGCCGGAGTAGGCGGGAACCAGCTGGATGTTGCGGTCCGGGATCACCGACGGGGTCACCTGGACGGCCTTGGCGTCGGCGGGGATGTCCACGCCGCGTCGGACGTGGAGTGTCACCTCGACGGTGTCGCCCATCGGGGTGACCTCGTCGACCGATCCCACGGTCACGCCGAGGATGCGGACGTCGGTGCCCTTGGAGACGCCGACCGCCGAGGGGAAGGTGGCGGTGACGGTGGTCCGTCCCATCCGGGTCACCGCCAGGTAGGTGACGGAGACGATCGCGACGACGACGACGAGAATCAGCGCGAGCAGCCAGTACGGCAGTTTCTTGGTCATCAGTTGATCCCACTCAGTCGTGCGGGGCCACGCGAGCCCGGGTAGAAGGGCGGCTCGGGCGCGCCCGGCGGGATCAGGTTGGTGACCACCGAGTCGAACCACCGGCCCGTGCCCAGCATGTTGGCGTACAGCCGGTAGAAGGGAGCGAGGTTGTGGATCGACTTCTTCAGCTCTTCCTCGTGATCCGTCAGCACCCCGAGCGCCGAGTCCAGGCTCTCCAGGGTGGGGGCGAACTCCGCCTCGTTCTCGGCCACGAACAGCCGGAGTTCGGCGGACAGTCCCCGGGTCGCGGCCAGGACGACCTTGAGGCTCTCGGACCGTTCGTTGAGTTCACCGAGGAGCTGACCGGTGCCGATGATCAGGCGCCGGAAGTCGTCGTTGCGCTCGGCGAGGATCTCGGAACTGGTCCGGGTCGCCTCCAGCAGCTCGCGGAGTTCGTCGTCACGGCTGGAGATGGTCTGGGACAGTCGCGCCACCCCGTCGACGGCTCCGCGGAACTCCTCGGGCGAGGCCTGCATGGCGTCGGTGAGGGTGTCGAGGCTGTCCGCCAGTGTGGCGTCGTCGATCCGGTCGAGGGTCTCGGCGGCCGAGGAGAACGCCGTCACGACGTCGTACGGGGCCACCGTGCGCTCAAGCGGGATCGGATCGGACCGGTCCAGCTCGTTGTTGCCGGCGGGCGTCAGGGCCAGGTACTTCTGCCCCAGCACCGTCTTGATCTGGATGCTGGCGCGGGTGTCGTCCCCGAGCCAGGCGTCCTTCGCGCGGAAGCCCACGGCGACCTTGTCGCCCTCGAGGTCGACGTCGGTGACGACGCCGACCTTGACTCCGGCTACCCGCACCTCGTTGCCGTCGGTGAGGCCGGCGGCCTCCGAGAAGTAGGCCTTGTACTTCGGACCGGCGCCCACGAACGGCAGCGCGTCGAGCATGAACGATCCCGCCGTGAGCGCGAGGATCACCAGTACGCCCACGGCGCCGATCGTCGCATTGGAGAACCGGGGCTCCCCCGGCCTGCGCTTGCTCATGGGATCCCCCCTTCGTGGCACCGAGGTGCGGAGTTCGTGTACAGGACGTGGTTGAGTGTCGGGCCGCCGGACGGCAGCAGGTTGGGCACGTTGTTGCCGGGTCCCGACACGATGTCGGCTCCGCACAGATAGAACTGGAACCAGGAGCCGAACGAGCCCATCCGGATGAGGTTGTCGGTCTTGACCGGCATGTTGTGCAGGACCTCGCTGACCTTGTCCTCGTTCGCGTTCAGGTCGTCGGTGACCTTCTTGAGGTGATCGAGCGACTCGGTCACGCTGGGCCTGGTCGCCGCGACGATGTTCTCCGCGGACGCGGTCAGGTCCGCCATCGAGTCGAGCGAACTACCGACCGCATCACGCTCCTGTGCCAGCCCCTCGACCAGTTGCCGGGTGGTGACCACCAGCTGCTGGAACTGCACATCACGCTCGTTGATGGTGTGGAGCACCGCGGTGAGGTTGTCGATCACCTCGCCGATCAGCTGGTCTCGATCAGCCAGGTGGTTGGTGAGCTGGGCGGTCTGCTGCACCAGGTTGGTGACGGTCCCGCCCTCGCCCTGGAGGACCTTGACCAGGGAGTCGGCCAACGCGTTGACGTCGTCCGGCTCGAGCGTGGTGAACAGGGGCCGGAAGCCGTTGAACAGCGCGGTGAGGTCGACGGCCGGCGAGGTCTTCTCGATCGGGATCGTGGTCCCCTCCGGCATCTCGGACCCGACAGGTCCCGGCACTCGGGCGATGTTCATGTAACGCTGGCCGATCATGTTGCGGAACCGCAACGTGAGGTGGACGTTCTCCGGAAGGGTCCGGTCGCCGGCCATCGTGAAGTAGACCTTCGCCTTGTCCCGGTCGTAGACCTCGAAGTCGGTCACATGCCCCACCACGACACCGGCGATGCGGACGTCGTCGCCCTCCTCGACCATGGTGGCGTCGGAGAAGATGGCCGAGTACTCGATCCCGTCCGCACGAGTGCCTCCTCTGATGGTCGTGGCGAGCACCATACTGAGTAGCACTGTGACCACCACGAAGACCGCGAGCTTGATGAACGAGCTCAGCAGCCCACCGCGGAACAGTGCCTTGAGTTTCGCGTTCATTTGAAGGCCACCTCCGTCCCGCGCAGCGCGGGCGCACCCACGGCACCGACCCAGCCGGGGATCTCCTCGGCATCTGTTGAGTTCGCGACCCCGTACACGGTGCGGACCGTGTCCGTCTCGAGAGGCGACCCGGCGTAGGCCATCGCCATGACGTCGGCCTCCTGTCCGGCTGTGACGGTCGACGGGAACGGCATGTTCGCCTGCTCCGGCACGGCGCGGCCGGGAGCGGCGGGGACCGAACCGCGCGTGATCATGGGGGGCACGGGGCCGTCTTCCAGCAGCGGATTGGGCAGAGTGGGCACGTACTCCGGTCCCGGGTTTCGGGTCGGCGGCTGGTAGGAGCCGTCCGCGATGGCGCCGCCGGGCGCCATCGGGAAGTTGTACGGGGCCGTCGCGGGTTCGTAGCAGCGCGGGCCGCGGGTGTCGAAGAACCGCGGCTCGTCCTGGTTGGGGACGTATCGTCCCTTGGGGTTGATGACCTCGATGGTCACCCGGATACCCGGGGTCGGGCTTCCCACACCGAGGATTTCGTCGGAACGGTCGAGGGCCTCCATGAACAGCTCAGCGGTGCAGGGCAGTGCCGGTGCGTACTCGGCGAGAGCCTCGAGCGAACGACGCGAGTTGATGGCCAACGCGATGAGATCGTCGCGATTGTCGGCGAGGAATCCGGTGGCCACCTCACTGCCGGAACTGAGCCGCTGCAATCCGTCGGCGATGTCTGTGCGTCGCTGGATCACGGTGTCACCTGTGGTCCGCAGCGCGTCGAGAGCATGGATGAGGTCCGGCAGCGCCTCGGAGTAGGTCTGTGAGAAGGTCGCCAGATCCTCGAGTCCGGACTCCAGCGCGGGCATCTCCTCGGTGATGCCGTCGAAGAACTGACCGATGTCGACCAGTCCCGCGCCGATCTCGTCTCCCCGACCTGCCAGAGCCTGGTTGATGGCGCCAAGCGTGCCGGCGAGCTTCTCCGGTGGGACGGCCTCCAGCACCGGGAGCAGCCCGTCGAGGACGCGTCCGAGCTCGACCGCGTTGCCCCGGGTGTCCTGCTCGATGGTCGCACCGGCCTCCATCGTGCCGACCGGCTGCTCGGGGAAGCCGAGGTCGACGTAGCGCTCGCCGAACAGCGTCTTGGGCAGCAGGCGTCCGCTGATGTTCGAGGGCAGTTGGTCCATATAGGCCGGATCGAACTCCATCTCGACCCGGACCCGGTCGCCCTCCGGCTCGACGCCCGCGACCCGACCGACCAGCACTCCGCGGGCCTTGACGTCCGCGTCGTTCGGCAAGGCGAACGCCATGTCGTCGGTGTACATGGTGACGCTGTCCGATGAGGTGAACGCCCGGTTGTAGATGGCCACGGTGACCCCGACGAAGGCCATGACGATGACGATGAACAGGGCGGCGAGCAACCGTTTCCTGGTTGCGGACATCTCGTTCATCCGGCCACCCGCACAGTCGTGGTCGTACCCCAGAGCGCGAGTCCGACGAAGAAGTTGAGGATGGCCACCACCACGATCGTCGTACGGACGGCGCGCCCCACGGCGACGCCGACGCCGGCCGGTCCGCCGGTGGCGGTGAACCCGTAGTAGCAGTGGATCATCACGAGGACGAACGCGAAGATGATGACCTTGACGAACGAATATATGACGTCTTCCGGGGGCAGGAAGAGATGGAAATAATGGTCGAACGAGCCTGTTGATTGCCCCTGGAGCATGGTGTTCACCCCGCGTGTGGCCAGATACGACGCCAACAGGCCCACCACGTACAGCGGGATCACCGCGACGAACCCGGCGATGATCCGGGTGGTGACCAGGTACGGCACGCTGGGAATCGCCATGACCTCGAGGGCGTCGATCTCCTCGGAGATCCGCATGGCACCGAGCTGGGCGGTGAACCCACACCCCACGGTGGCCGAGAGCGCGAGCGACGCGACGATGGGCGCCACCTCACGGGTGTTGACGTAGGCGGACAGGAACCCGGTGAGGACGGAGCTGCCGATCTGGTCCAGCGCCGCGTAGCCCTGCAGGCCGACCACCACGCCGGTGAAGGCACTCATCATGACGATGACGCCGATGGTGCCGCCGAGCACCGCCAGCACACCCACGCCGAACGTGACCTCGGCGATGAGGCGGAGCACTTCGTGCCGGTAGTGCACGATCGTCTGCGGGATCCAGCGGATCGCCCGGAGGTGGAACGCCAGCTGGTCGCCCAGTGAGTCGAAGGACGCTATGGGGCCACGGACCATGGTCCGCAGCCGCGCCCGGGTAGGCCCGATGTCGGTATGGATCGCCATCTATGAACCCTTCGGGGGGACGATCTGCAGGTACATCGCCGTGAGGATCAGATTGGCGAAGAACAGCAGCAGGAAGGTCAGGACCACGCCCAGGTTGACGGCGTCACCGACACCCTTGGGCCCGCCCCTGGGGTTCATGCCGCAGTACGAGGCCACGACACCGGCGATGAGCCCGAACACCAGGGCCTTGAACGACGACATGATGAAGTCCGGAAGCTGGGCGAGCGCCCCGAAAGACATGAGGTAGGCGCCGGGCGTGCCACCCTGCAGGAGGATGTTGAACACGTAACCGCCGGAAATGCCGACGATCGAGACCAGTCCGTTGAGCAGGACGGCGACCAGCATCATCCCCAGCACGCGGGGGACGACGAGCCGCTGCACGGGATCGATTCCCAGGACCCGCATCGCGTCGAGTTCCTCGCGGATGGTCCGGGCGCCCAGATCCGCCGCGACCGCGGACCCCGCCGCACCGGCGATGAGGAGTGAGGTCACCAGCGGCGCACCCTGCTGGACCACCGCGAGCACACCGGTCGCACCGGTGTAGGCCTCCGCACCCAGCTGCTGGACGAGCGATCCGGTCTGCATCGCCACGACCGCGCCGAACGGGATCGCGACCAACGCCGACGGGAGGATCGTCACCGAGGCGATGAACCAGGACTGATCGATGAACTCCCGGAATTGGAACGGCCTTCTGAAGATCCCACGGATCACCTGGAGCAAAAGCCGGAACACCGCGCCGGCGGCGCCGGCGGCATTCCGGATCCCGCCGCCGACCTCGGCGACCGAGACCCCGGCCTTCTCCGCTGCGTGCTGGGCTTCACCTTCCGCCATCTACCCTCCCCCGCCCCCCCCGGGGACTCGTCGACAACTCAGTTCTCGGCCGCACCGTAGTGCTCGTCGAGGCCGACGCTCCCTGCGGTTTCACCTCCGGAAGCCGGGGCGGTGGCTCCCGCGGGGACCGCGCGGGCGGTCGCGCCGTTGCCGTGCCCTCGCGCGGCCCACTCCTCGCGGATGGCTTTCTGCGCCTCGGCGGGCAGGGTGTCGAGCATCTCCGCGACCCGCTTCTCACGACGGAGCTCACCCTGCCGGACCGGGCTGCCCGGCGTCGGCTGCATCTGCGGCGGGACACCGCGCAGCTCGTCCTCTCCCGGCGAGCCGTCGTTGTGACCGGCCTGGGCCTGCTCCATCTCGGCACGCATCTGAGCGTCGTCCTTCTCCTCGGACATGCCGATGGGGCCGAGCTTGGACCCACGCAGGAACTGGCGGACGGAGGGTTCGTCGCTGGTCAGCAGGACCTCTCGCGGGCCGAACATGACCAGGTTCTTGCGGTACAGCATGCCCAGGTTGTCGGGCACGGTGCGGGCGAGGTTGATGTTGTGGGTCACGATCAGGATCGTGGCGTCGATCTGCGCGTTGATGTCGATGAGAAGCTGCGCGAGATAGGTGGTGCGCACGGGGTCGAGACCGGAGTCCGGCTCGTCGACCAGGATGATCTCCGGGTCGAGCACCAGTGCGCGGGCGAGTCCGGCGCGCTTACGCATACCACCCGAGATCTCGCCGGGGAGCTTGCCCTCCGCGCCGGTCAAACCGGTGAGTTCGAGCTTCTCCATGACGATGTCGCGGATCTCGGACTCCGACTTGCGGGTGTGTTCCCGGAGCGGGAACGCGACATTGTCGTAGAGATCCATGGAGCCGAACAGCGCACCGTCCTGGAAGAGGACGCCGAACAGCTTGCGCACCTCGTAGAGCTCCTTGGCGGTGCACTGGAGGATATCCGTGCCGTCGATGATGATCTTGCCGCGCTCGGGCCGCAGAAGGCCGATCAACGACTTGAGGAAGACGGACTTACCGGTACCCGAGGGCCCCAGGAGCGCGCTCACCTCACCCTCGGGAAGGGTGAACGTGACGTCCTCCCAGATCTTCTGTGAGCCGAAGGACTTGGTAAGACCTTCGACGGAAACCTCGACACCCACGTCAGCACTCCTCACTTCAGCCCGCGTTTGTGGCCACGGTCACTGTAAACTACCGC